>DATLGO010000021.1 GCA_035540375.1 Candidatus Thermoplasmatota archaeon | reverse complement strand
CCCCGTGACCCCCGAAGCGGAGGAGATGGCGCCTGGGCCCCCCGGCCCCTCCCGCGCCGGGGCCGCCCGGGCGCGGCGCCGGAAAAGCAACCGTTAAGCCCGGCAGCCCCTCATGCGGAACCATGGCCGCCCACCGGATGGTCCTCCTCGCGGTCGTCGCCCTCGTGGCGGCGGGCTGCCTGGATTCCTTCGCCCCCGGGCTCGCGAATTCGGCCTCCGCGCCCGGGTCGAAGGCGCGGGATTACGTGTCGGACAAGACGTACAAGAAGATGGTCGTGGAGATCCACCACCCCTCCGGCGCGGGCCCGAACGCGGAGGCGCTCGCGGCGTTTCAGCAGACGCTGAACGAGGTCCTCGACAAGGATTCGATCCAGATCCAGACGCACCAGGACGTGCCCGCGGGGAACGGGAAGAAGTACGGCTGGAAGGAGATCGCTTCGCTCGAGTCGAAGGTCCGCAAGGGCTTCACGGGCGGCGACACCGCGGTGCTCCACATCCTGTACCTCGATGGCGGATCCGAGGACGACAAGAGCGACTCGGCCGTCCTCGGCGCGGCGTACGCCGGGTCGAGCCTCGTCATCTTCAAGGGCAACATCCGGAAGGCCACCTCGGGCGACGGCGGCCTTCTCACGCTCCCCGGCTCGAAGGCGGAGGAGCGGTTCGTGGAGCGCGCGGTGCTCATCCACGAGCTCGGCCACGCGCTCGGGCTCGTGAACCTCGGCACGCCGATGCAGCGCAACCACGAGGACGGCGAGCACAAGGGCCACTCCTCGAACCGCCAGAGCGTCATGTACTGGGCCGTCGAGAGCTCGGCGGGCCTCGCGTCGCTCCTCTCGGGCGGGAGCGACATCCCGTGGAGATTCGACTCGAACGACAAGGCGGACCTCGCCGCGCTCAAGGGGACGTGACGCGGTGCCGTCCAACCCGGACGGCCTCTACGAGGAGGCCCTCATCATGGCCACGAACAAGAATCTCGTGGACGTGGAGACGCTCCTCGCGTGGGCGCGCGAGAGCGAGAACCTCCGCGAGCGCATCCGGAACATCGAGCAGGCGCTCGGCCTCCTCGCGGACGTCCGCGACCAGTTGAAGACGCTCGACCTCGCGCGCCGCGGTCTCTGA
The DNA here is from genome assembly GCA_035540375.1 of Candidatus Thermoplasmatota archaeon. Lineage (NCBI taxonomy): Archaea > Methanobacteriati > Thermoplasmatota > Thermoplasmatota archaeon. The sequence goes on along the minus strand of DATLGO010000021.1, from coordinate 37,569 downwards.
ACGAACGCCGATCCCGGGGTCGTTTCCGTTAAATACCGCCCCGCCTTAGTGAGCCGCGGTGCCCCCCTTGGCCGAGCCCGCCCCCGACGTCCACGAGAAGCTCATGGCCCTCCTGAAGCGCCGCGGCTACCTCGCTCCGAGCTACGAGATCTACGGCGGCGTGGCGGGTTTCTTCGATTACGGTCCGCTCGGCGCGGGGCTCAAGACGAACCTCGAGAATCTCTGGCGCTCCCTCTACGTGCACGGCGAGGGCATGGCGGAGATCCAGTGCCCGACGATCTCGCCCGAGCAGGTGTTCCGCGCTTCCGGCCACCTCGAGAAGTTCGCGGACACGGTCGTCGAATGCGCGCAATGCGGCGGCGGATTCCGCGGCGACCACCTCCTGAAGGGCGAGTTCAAGCGTTTCCTCGACGGGGCCGCGGCGGCGCTCGCGAAGTCGAAGGCCATCGACGCCGCGACGCGTTCGATCGTCCTCGCGACGCTGACGCCCTTCTACGAAACGGCGCGCGCGAGCGCCGATCAGGACCCGTCGCCGGAGAACGTGACGCGCCTCATGCGCCCCAAGGAGGACCGCAAGACGGAGGCTGGCCCGCTGACGGGCGCATTCTCGACGTCGCGCGTGGCGCTTGCCGTCGCCGGAAAGCCCGTGTACGAGGCGACGCTCACGTGCCCCGGGTGCTCGAAGGCGTTCGACGAGCAGACGAAGATCACCGCGTTCAACCTCATGTTCAAGACCCAGGTCGGACCCGGATCCGGCCGCGCCGGGTATCTCAGGCCCGAGACCGCGCAGGGCATGTTCATGGACTTCACGTGGCTCTACCGCTACTTCCGCGAGGAGATGCCGTTCGGCGCCGTCCAGATCGGGAAGGCGTACCGCAACGAGATCAGCCCGCGGCAGTCGCTCCTGCGCCTCCGCGAGTTCCACCAGATGGAGGCCGAAGTCTTCTTCGACCCGGAGAACAAGACGTGGCCCCGGTTCGAGGCGCTCGCCGGTCGCGAGCTCGCGCTTCTCACGCGCGAGGCGCAGGAGCGCGGCACCGAGGACGTCGTGCGCCTCCCGATGGGCGAGGCCGTCGCGAAGGGAATCATCGCGAACGGCGCGCTCGGATACTTCATCGCGCTCACGGATCGCTTCCTCGATCTGGCCGGCGTCTCGCCCGCGAAGCTGCGCTTCCGTCAGCATCTTTCGACGGAGAAGGCGCACTACAGCACGGACACATGGGACGCGGAGTTCCTCTCGCCGCGCTTCGGCTGGGTCGAGATCGTCGGCATCGCGGACCGCACCGACTACGACCTCAAGGCGCACGCGCGCGTTTCGGGCGCGAATCTCCTCGCCCTGCGCCGATTCCCCTCGCCGCGCGACGTCGAGGTCAATCGCGTCGTGCCGAACGGCGCGAAGCTCGGCCCGCTCTACAAGGGCAAGGCCGGCGCCGTGATGGAGGCCGTGAAGGCCTTGAGCCCCGACGCGATCACGCCGGGGCAACCGATCCGCGTGAGCGCGGACGGACAGGACTACGAGGTTCCCGCGGATGCGTACCGCGTCGAGCGCATCACGGAGCGGTTGGACGGCGAATCGTACGTCCCCCACGTCGTCGAGCCGTCGTACGGCATCGACCGCATCTTCTACGCGGTGCTCGAAGGCGCGTACGAGGAGAAGGAGTGGGCGACGCTGAAGCTGCCCGCGCGCGTCGCGCCCATCAAGGCGGGCGTTTTCCCGCTCATGGCGAAGGACGGCCTCGATGTCGTCGCGAAGAAGATCGACGTCGACCTGCGCGAGCGCGGCGTGCTCTCGCAGTACGACGACGGCGGCTCCATCGGCCGGCGCTACGCCCGCGCGGACGAGATCGGCGTCCCGTTCTGCGTGACGGTGGACTACGACACGCTCTCGGAGAAAAGCGTCACGATCCGCGACCGCGACTCCGCGGAACAGAAGCGCATCCCGCTCGACGCCGTCGTCGACGCGCTCGAGCGCCTCGCGCGCGGGCGCGCGACGTTCGCTGACCTGTGACCCCGAGGGTCCATCGCGGACCGTTCATGTAGAAGGTCGGAAGGCGCGATTTGCCGTCTTCATTCCTGGCGAGCCCGTGTCCCGCGGCGTGACTCGTTCACGTCGATGCATACGGTCTCGTCATCAAATCAAGCGATGGACGACAGCTTGTATCATGCACCTGTGGTGTGTGGATGTGTCGCCCGCGGCGCAGGTCGCGGGCGCGAAAAGGGAGGTTGCGAAGCATCCGCGCGAGCGGAGGCTCCGCATCTTCGCAGTGAACGGAGGAAAAACAAATGAACAAGACCCTTGCGCTCGCGCTCGTCGCGATCGTCGGCCTCGGGATCGCCACGGCGGCCCCGGCGCCCGCCGAGGACGCGCTCCTCGTGCTCGACCTCGAGAACGACCTCTACGTGACCGAAGACGGCCGCGTGTTCGAGGAGACCGGCCAGGAAGCCGGCCTCCAGACGACCGGCGGCTGCCACATCGACGGTTACGAGGAAGACGGCATCACGCCGATCTGGCACTGCTGGGACGCCGACACGGACGTCCTCGCGTGACCACGCCCCCGCGGAGGGGGCCCCGCCCCCTCCGCGCATCTCCTTTTTTGTCCACGACGCGCCGCCGAGCGGAAATCGCGGCGGTCCCGGCCCGTTCGACCCCGGTGGCGATCCGTCACTGCCTCGGGTGACGGGGAACCCTTCCTATAACCTCCCGGGAACAGGTGACCGTTCCCCTGTTGCCGGGGATCATGGCCGCAGGCTCCGCCCGCGGCGCTGGAGAGTCAGGTAGGTGTTGCCACAGTGAAACCCAGGACGTTGTATGCGCTCGTCGGAGTCGGTCTCTTGGTCTTCGGGACCGTTTCGGTCTCGGCCGCTCCGAAGGATCCCACGATCGTCTACCAGATCGGAAAGGACGACGACCAACGCATCATCTACGTGATGAGCGACGGGTCGCTCTGGGAGGAGAACCACAAGTGTCGTGGCCTCCAACTGAAGGACTTCGTCAACATCAAGACGAAGAAGAAGTGCGAGAAGGACAACCTTCTCGGATCGTGAGCATCCGTCCGCCGGCGGGCGCTCCGCCGGCTTCCGTTTTTCTCAATCTCTTCGCCGCTTGAGCGCGCGCGCCGCGCCGAACAGGACGAGGACGAGCATGGCGATGCCCGGGTGCGGGAGACGGCCGGCCTCGACGCCAGGCCGATCGTCGACCGGCGGGCGCGGATTGTCCGTGTTCTCGTCGCGCTTGACGGCCCCGACGACGAGGTTCCAGCTCGCCGCGCGCTCGCTCTCCGCGCCCCGGTCGTCGCGGACCACGAGCTTCGCGGTGTAGCTGCCGTTCGTCGCGTAGGTGTGCTCGACGGTGGGCGTCTTGACCCACCCCGTCGTGACGCCGTCCCCGAAATCGAACGCGTACTCGACCACGCGCCCGTCCGCGTCCGTCGAGTAGGAGGCGTCGAAGGTGATCTTCTCGGCGACGCGGAGCGTCGCCGCCGTCGCGGTCAGCGACGCCGTCGGTCTCGCGTTCGCGACGGCGCCCGGGGCGGCGCTCGCGGGCCCGGCCGCGGCGCTCTTCCCGGCCGCGTTCGCGGCTTCGACGAAATAGCGGTACGTGAGGCCGGCGACGACGTTCGCGTCCTCCCAGCTCGTGGCGGTGAGGCCCGAGGCGACGTAGGCGGCCTCGGCGCCGGGGGCTTCGCGCTTGACGAGATACTGGACCGCGGGGGCGCCGCCGCCCGACACGGGCGGGTCCCACGTGAGCCGCACGACGCCGCCCGACGCGTTCGCGACAAGGTTGCGCGGCGCCGTGGGGCGCTCGAACAGCGGCGCTTCCGCGACGTTCGACGGGGGACCCGCGCCGGCCTGGTCGGCGGCGCGGACGTAGTAGCGGTAGACGCGGCCGCGTTCGAGCCGCTCGTCGGTGTAGGCGGGGTCGTGGACCGTCGCGATCCGCGCGGGGGCGGCGCCGTCCACGCCGCGATGGACGTGGTACGAGACGCCGGGCCGATCGACCGCGTCCCACGTGAGGAACACGCTCGTGCCGGCGACCGTCGCCGCGAGGCGCGTCGGCGCCGGAGGCGTCGCGGCCGCCGAACCCGTCGCGGCCTCGCTCGCGGGCGAAGGACCGCGGCTGTTGACCGCGACGACGCGGTACGTGTGGTTCACGCCGTTCACGAGGCCCGCGTCGCGGAAGCCGTTCTCGATGCAGCCGCCGCTCGCGTCGCCCGGGCACGTCGCGTGCGGACGGCCCGAGGCGTCGGCGACGTCGCGGTAGATCCGGTACGCCGCGATGGGAAGGCCGCCGTCGTCCGCGGGGGGCTCCCACCGCACGAGAAGCGCGCGGTCGCTTGGGAAGACGGCGACCGCCCGGGGCGCGGAGGGCGGCGTCGTGGGCGAGCGAATCTGGACCTCGCCGCCTGCGCGGCTTTCGCCCTTCTCGTTCGTCGCCGTCACGCGGTAGGTGTAGAGAACGCCCTTCGCGGGCGGCGTGTCGCGATGGGTGAGCGCGCCCGCCGAGAGGGTCGCAAGCAGCGTCGTGTTGCCGCTCGGATCGATGCGATACGCTTTGTAGCCGGTGATGGGCGCGCCGCCGTCGTAGAAGGGCGGGGACCACGAGACGAGGATGGTTTCGCCCGCGTCGGCGCGCACGTCGCGCGGGGCGCCGGGCTCGGTGGCGCCCGCGACGAACTTCACGATGTCGCGCATGCCGTTCTCGTGCGAGGCCGTGTCGCGACCGCCGAGGACGTACACGTTTCCGCCGACCTCGGCGGCCGCGGCCGCGAAGCGGGCCCCGGGAAGCGTGAAGGGAAGCGCGAACGCCTCGTGGCTCGAAGGGTCGAAGGCGTGGATGGCGGCGGTCGGCGTCCCGTCGGCCTGCCGCCCGCCGAATACGTAGATCATGTCCTTCGTGTCGGGCACGAGCGCCGCGCTGTGGTACTGGAGGCGCGCGGGGAGGCGCGCCTTCGGCTTCGTCGCCGTGAGGTTCTCCGCGTCGGTCGTTGGCAGGTAGACGCGGATGATCGTGTCCACGACCGTCGATTGCGTCGACGCGCCGCTTTCGGCGTCGGGCTCGCGCGTGAGCGTCGCGAGGCCGCCGAAGAGGTAGGCATAGGGGCCCGCGACCGCGACGCCCGCGTCCTGCAGCGGATACGGGAGCGCGCCCGGGGCTTTCACGACGCGCGAGCCGACGGACTTCGCGGGCGAGAACTCGTAGATCTCGTCGTTGCGGCCGATGTCGGTCGGCTTCTTGATGTCGAACTGGAAGCCGCCGAACACGTACGCCTTACCGTTGTAATAGGCCGCCCCCGTGCCCCAGACGGGGCGCGGCAGGCGGTCGACGAGGAGCGTCGGCGCCTGCGAGGGGTTCTGAGGATCCCATTCGACGATGTCGGGGAGGGACTGGGGAACGGGGCCCTGCGAGCCGTCGGGGAAGGTCGCGGTCACGATCACCGCGCCGCCGAAGACGTAGATCTTCGACCCGCTGTAGACCGCGGACGCGCTCTGCCGTCCCGCCGGACCCGCGGTGGACGGCGGAAGACGGGCGACGACCTCGCTCTTGCCGGTCGCGGGGTCGAACTTCACGATCTCGTCGAGGTACGAGGTGTGGCCCGTGCGGCCGCCGATGAGGTAGATGAAGCCGTTCGCCTGGACCGCGGCCGCGCCGAGGCGGGCGGTGGGGAGCATATGCTCGGTCGAGGCGCGCGCGCCCTCCGCGAAGGGGGCGAGGACCGGGAGGGCGACCAGGAGGAGGATCGCCGCGAGGCCGAGCGGACGGAGCCGCCCGGCTGGGCGGGGGACCATGGCTCGATGACTCAAGCCCGCCATATATAAGGCTTCGGAGCCTGCCCGTCACTTCAAGGCTGCGGTGATCGCCTCTCGGAGAACCTCGAGCCCAGCGTCGATCTCCTCCGCGGACACCACGAGCGGCGGGATGTACCTCAGGGACGACTTGCCGCACGGCAGGAGCACGAGGCCGCGCCTGAACGCTTCGTCCGCGACACGGTCGCGGAGCTTCGCGTCGGGCTCGCGCGAGGCGCGGTCCTTCACGAAGTCGGTCGCGAGCATGAGGCCGAGGCCGCGCACGTCGCCGATCGCGTCGTGCTTCGCCTTGAGCGCGTCGAGACCTTCGCGCAGGCGCTTGCCCTGCTTCGCGGCGTTCTCGACGAGGCCGTCCTTTTCGAGGCAGTCGAGCGTCGCGAGCGCGGCCGCCGCGGCGAGCGCGTTGCCGCCGAACGTGTTCGAATGCGCGCCGGAGACGTCGAAGTCGAGATCCGCCCGGGCGACCTGTGCCCCCATGGGGACGCCGCTCGCGATGCCCTTCGCGAGCGAGAGGAGGTCGCTCGCGACGCCGAAATGGTCCTGCGCGAACATCTTGCCCGTGCGACCGAAGCCCGATTGGACCTCGTCCGCTGCGAGAAGGATGCCGTGCGCGTCGCAGAGCTTGCGGAGCGCGGGCAGGAACTGCTTGGGCGGCACGACGTAGCCGCCCTCGCCCTGCACGGGTTCGACGAAGAGCGCGGCGATCTCCTCCGCCGGAAGCATCGTGGAGAAGAGGTTCTCGACGTGGTCGATCACGCGGTTCACGAGCTCCGCGCCGTCGGCGTACCCGTCGATGCCCCACGGGTTGCGGTAGGGGTTCGCGTACGGAACGTGCGTGACGCCCGGCATCGTCGGGAAGAATCGCTGCTTGTGGACGATCTTCGAGGCCGTGAGCGAGAGCGATCCCATCGAGCGGCCGTGGAAAGCGCCCACGAACGCGATGAACTGCGGTCGGCGCTTGTGGTAACGCGCGATCTTGATCGCGGCCTCGTTGCTCTCGGTGCCCGAGTTCGAGAAGAAGACCTTCTTCGCGAACGCGCCGGGGGTGACCTTCGCGAGGCGCTCGGCGAGCTCGACCTGCTCGCGGTAGTAGTAGTCGGTGCCCGCGTAGTGGATGAGCTTCGCCGCCTGGCGCTGGATCGCCTCGACGACCCGCGGGTTCGCGTAGCCCGTGTTCACGACGCCGACGCCCGAGGTGAAGTCGAGGAAGCGGTTGCCGTCCACGTCCTCGATCCACACGCCCTCCGCCCGCTCCGCGACCACGGGCGCCGTCTTCGTCGTGGTCATGAGGGCGGCGGTGTCGCGCGCCACGATCGCTTTCGCGGCGGGGCCCGGGGGCGGGGTCTTGATGAGCGGACGGCGCATGGTTCCCAGGAGCTTCGGCGCGAGAATGAAGCTTTGGATTTCGTAACTTCGAAGTTCCGTCGACTGGACCTGTTCGAGTCGCTTGCGGATTTCCGCGACCCCCTGCGAATTCCGTCAGAGTCCGTAGAGCTCCGGCCGGAGCCGGGGCAGGAGCGCTGCGAGGACCGCGGCGGTCGTGAGCTCCGTCCGGTCGAGCGCGCCGCGGCTCAGGAACCCCACCGCGCCCTCCTCGCGCCCGAGCGTCGCCCGGTCCGCAAGGCGCCCGAGCGCGTCGCCCACGCTCTCGCCGTGGCGGAGCGCGCGCTCGAGGACGAACGGCGGATGCTCGAAGCCCGGCCCGTGTCCGCGCGTTGCGCGACCCGCTCGGTCGACGACGACGCACGCCTGCACGTCGAGCCACGCGTTCAGCACGTGGTCCCACACGAGGCCCGCCTCGATGCCGACGCCGAAATCGAAGTCGCCGGCCGCTTCGAGCGCCGCGCGCGCCCGCGACTCCGCGCCGCGCCACGTCTCGTCGTTGAACGGCTGCTCGGGGACGTCGGTCTTCACGGCGACGCCGCGCACGTCGCCGCCGCCGAAGGCGCGCTTCCACGCCTCCGCCGTCGCGGCGACCTTCACGGGGTTCTCCGAGCCCACCGCGACGCGCGCGGGACGCTGGAGCCGCCCCTCGACGTCCACCTCGCCCGCGCGCACGCGCGTCGCGCTCACGGGCCGTCCGTCGTCGGCAAGGATCCACGGCGCGATGAGGATCTCGAGCGGGGCGAGGCCGAGCCCGGCGCGCGAAGCGTTGATCGCCTCGGCGGTCCGCGCGGTCTCGCGCGTCGCGACGATCGCGTCGAACGCCGGCTCGAGGGCGCGACCGACGGGGTCGGTGATCTCGGCGACCTCCGCGCGGGGGAGCCACCCCATCGCGTCGAGCCAACGTTCGAGCGCGGCCTTCCGCTCCGCATGGGGCCGCACCTTGCGCGACCGCGAGGCCTGCGCCATGGCATCGCTCGTGACGCCGATGAAAACGCCCTCGTCGCCCGCGGCGAAGGCCGTCTCGAGGAGCGCGCGGTGCCCACGGTGGAGGACGTCGAAGGTGCCGCCCATGCAGACGCGCGTCACGCCCGGGCGAACGCGGTCGCGCCTCAAAGGCTTTCGGACAAGGGAAAGGATGATGCGCGTCCGGCGCCCATCGCGGCGCGTGCGCCGTTCGAGCCTCGTCGCGCTCGCGCTCGCCCTCGCGGGTTTCGCCGCCCTCGCGAAGGGCGTCCTCGACGGCGACGTCCGCGTGACGCTTCTCCTCGTCGTCCCCGTCGTCCACGGCGAGGGGCCGTGGGCCTTCGCCGGGATGCTGCTCCTCATGGCGGCCTTCGTCGCCTTCGCCTTCTCGCGCGTGGCGGCTTCCCCCGCCCCGGAGGACCGCGCGCCGCCCACGGACCTCCGCCCAGGGGAATCGCCCCGCGAGGCGCGGGGGACGAAGGGCGGGGGCGTGGTGCTCCTGGGGCCGATCCCCATCGTCTTCGGCAACGACCCCCGCCTGCTCCTGCGCCTGGTCCTTGCGACCCTCGCGCTCGTCGTCGCGGTCGCCCTCGTCCTCTGGGCCCTTCCGCGGGCGTGACGGGTCGCATAGCCTATAGGGCGGAACGGGAATCCCCGCGCGCCCTGCCACCTTAGCTCAGACGGTAGAGCGTCTGACTTGTAATCAGAAGGTCGGGGGTTCGATTCCCCCAGGTGGCTTCGTGACGCGGCGCATCGTCGTGGTCGGAGCGGGTCTCACGGGTCTCGCCGTCGCGCAGGGTCTTGCGGAGGCCGGTCTCGACGTCGAGGTCGTCGAGGCGGCCGCGCGCGCGGGCGGCGCGATCGCGACGGCGCGCGACCGCGGCTATCTCGTCGAATCGGGGCCGCACGCCTACCTCGACCGACCCGCCATCGCGCGGCTCGTCGAATCCGCGGGCCTCGCGCGCGAGCGGCGCGAGGTCCGGGACGGGCTCGCATTCATGCTTGCGCGGCGTGGCACGTTGCTCGCCGTCCCCTCGACGCCCGCGGGGCTCCTGGCCTCGCCGATCCTGCCGCTTGCCGCGAAGGCCCGCGCGATCCGCGCCGCGAAGGCTGCGCGCTGGTCCGGAGGCGAGGAATCCCTGAGGGCCTGGGCGACGCGCACGTTCGGGGAAGCGGTGGCGCCGATCGCGGATGCGGCCGCGGTCGCCCTCTTCGCGGGCGACGCCGAGCGCCTCTCGGTCGACCACGCCTTCCCCCCGCTCAGGGATCTCGGCCGTCGCGGCGGGGATCCGCTCGCCTATTTCGCGTCGCTCAGGAGGGAAGCGCGGTTCGTCTCGCTCGAGCGCGGCCTCGGCTCGCTCGTCGAGGCGCTCGCGGCCATCACGCGGGTCTCGCTCGGCGAGGAGGTTCTCGCCCTCGAGAAAAAGCAGGAGGTCTTCTCGATCGCGACGACGAAGTCCACGCGGAAAGCGGACGGCGTGGTGCTCGCGATCCCGCCCGGGCGCGCCGCCGCCGTGCTCGGCGCCGCGTGGACGCCGCCGCGCGAGGCCTCGATCGCGGTGGTGGCGCTCGGCTACGACGCCGGCGATGCGCGACGGGTCCAGGGCCATGGCTACGTCGCGTCCCCTTCCGAGGGACGGTTCGCGCTCGGCGCCACGTTCGACTCGCATCTCCTTCCCGGCCGGGCCCCCGCGTCGCGGGTCCTCGTCCGCGCGTTCGTCGGAGGCGTGCGCCATCCGGGTCGCGCGCGCCTCGATGACGCGACGCTTCGCGACGAGGTGCACCGCGACCTCGCCTCGCTCGGCCTCGTCGCGGGAGAGCCCCGCTTCTCGCGCGTCGTGAGGCCGCCGCCGGTTCCGCAGATCGAGATCGGCCACGGCGCGCTCCTTGCGGCCGCGCGGGCCGCGGAGGCCCGGATGCCGGGGCTCGTCGTCACGGGGACGGGTTGGCGGACCCTGACGCCCGACGGTCTCGCCGCCGAGGCCGAGGCTGCGACCGCCCGGGTCCTCGCCCAAGCCTGACGGTCCTCGGCGACGCCTTTAAGTCCGCCGAGCGCCCAATGTTCCTTGTGAGAATTCTCCGTCGCGCATCGGCCCGCTGGGCGTCGCTCTCGTCGCTCGCGCGACAGCGCATCCTCCTCGGCGCCCTTGTCGCCGGGGGCCTCGCCGCGCGCGATCTGCTCCTCCTGGGTTTCGCTTCGAGCCTTTTCGCGCTCGCCGAGCTGATGCCCCGCGCGGCCCGGCCGGCCCGGCCCCGCCCGTCCGCCTGATCAGCGCAGGCGCTTCGTCTCCTCGAGGTCGAGGCGACGCTCGATCGCCGCGAGCCGCTCCCGCATCTCGTCGAGACCCGAGAGCATCGTCCGCTCGAACGGCGTGAACTCGGTGTTCGAGAGCACGCGGTGCGCAAGCAGCATCCCGACGAACGCGCCCCCGATGACGCCGAACACGATGAGGATGATGGCGCCCACGAGGTTCGCGAGGACGAAAACGCCCGTCGAATCGAAAGGCGGAACGCCCAGATAGACAAGGAGCGTGAGGCCCGCGAGCAGGCCGAGGACCGTGAGGATCGCGATGTACGTCTTCGGGACCCTCACGACGTCACCCTCGCCTTGTCGAGGATCATCTCGAAGGGCAGCGCGAACGTGCGCGGCTCCTCGGTCACGTTCTTCTTCTCGAGCCATGGCGCGATCGAGACGCGGTCCCGGTCCACGTCGAGGTCCACCATCCCGTTCCACGCGAACCGCGACTCTCCCGAACGCACCGTCGCCGTGAGGAAGAACCGCGTCGCGGGCGTCGTGAGGTCGAGGCTGTAGCCGAAGGAGCGCTGGCCGAGCGTCTCATTGTCGAGCGCGATCGTGATCTGGTCGTAGGCGCGTTCCCCGAACGCGCTGTGGATGTAGAGTTCCGTCATGTTGTCCACGGTGCGGTCCAGGACCAGCTTCGGCGCGTGCAGGTTCGGGTTCGTGACGGGCGCCTCGGCGCATCCGGCGAGGGGGGCGACCGTCGCGACGAGGAGGAGCCAGGTGATCCTTCCCCGACGCATGGGCGCCGAACCCGTCTCGGCCCTCTTATGGCTTTTGTCACGCCCTTCGCCGCTCGATGACGACCTCGGCGAGGGCGACACGGCCCCCGGGGATCGGCGGCGCGCGCTTCGCGACTCGCACCTTGACCTCGGCCGAGAAGCCGAGGGCGGCCCGGGCGATGGCCTCGGCGACGGCTTCGATGAGGTTGAACCGCCGATCGCGGACCGCCGCGACGATTGCCGCGTGGACGGCCGCGTAGTCGACGGCGTCCTCGAGCCGGTCGCTCGCTCCGGCCGCCCGCAGGTCGGCGAGGCATTCGACGTCGACGACGAGCACCTGGGGGACGTCGCGCTCGTCGGACGTCGCGCCGACCCGGACCGCGAGCTCGACGCCCCGCAGAGCGACGCGGTCCGTCACGGCGTCGCCTCCCGCGGCGTGAGCGCGTCGGCGACGGCCGAGGCGCGTCGCGCGGCCTTCACGTCGTGCGTGCGGAGGATGGCCGCGCCGCCGAGGATGCACGCGGTCTCGGCCGCGACGGTCGCTTCGCGGCGGTCGAGGGGAGGGGGCGTCTCGCCGCCCCGCTCGGTGAGGCGCGCAAGGAAGGATTTTCGCGAGACGCCCATAAGAACGGGGAAACCAAGCGACGTCAGATGGGGGAGCGCGCGGATGAGGGAGAGGTTGTGCTCGAGCAGCTTCCCGAACCCGATGCCGGGATCCACCGCGATCGCGTCGCGCCTCACGCCCGCGGCCGTCGCGGCGAGCGCGCGGTCGAGAAGGTGCTCGCGAACCTCCGCGACGACGTCGTCGTAGCGGGCCGCGGCCTGCATGGTCGCGGGCGACGTCGTCGGCATGTGCATGAGCACGACGCCCGCGCCCGCCGCGCCCGCGACGTCGAGGATGCGCGGGTCGAGGCGTCCGGCCGTGACGTCGTTCACGACGTGCGCGCCCGCCTCGAGCGCGGCCTCCGCGACAGCGGCCTTGCGCGTGTCCACGGAGAGCGCGAGTCCCGGCATCTCGCGGGCGAGGGCGCGGATGACGGGGACGACGCGCGCCTTCTCGTCCTCGGCGGAGACGTCCGCGGCGCCGGGCCGCGTCGACTCGCCGCCGACGTCGAGGATGTCCGCGCCGTCGCGCGCAAGCCGTCGCGCGTGCGCGAGCGCGGCTTCGGCCGTCGCGTGCGCGCCGCCGTCCGAGAACGAGTCCGGCGTGACGTTGACGATGCCCATGACGAGCGTGCGCCGGCCCCATTCGAGCCGGAGGTCGCGGCAGCGCCAGAGCCTTTCCACGCGCCCGGATGGGCGACGGGGTCAAAGAGGTTCGCTCAAACGGTGTCGCGCCCGAGAATGCGAAGGACGTCGCCGACGAGATAGAGCGACCCCGCGACGAGCACGACGCCGTCGTCCCCGGCCTGGCCGATCGCCGTGACGAGCGCGTGCCTCGGGTCCTCGACGATGGTGGCGACGACGCCGGCCTGGCTGAAGGCGCGGGCCGCGTCGTTCGGGGCGAGCGCGCGGGGCGTGGGGGGGCGCGTGATGACGGCGGCCTTGACGCGCGGCGCGATCTCGAGGATCATGGCCATCCAGTCCTTGTCGTCGAGGCAACCGAAGAGCAGCACGGGCGCGATGCCGCGGGTCTCCAGGTGGCGCGCGAGGGCCTCCATGCCCGCCGGATTGTGGGCGCCGTCGAGAAGGAGCGCGGGCGGGCCCTCGATGCGCTCGAGTCGACCCGGCCAGCGCGTCGTCGCGAGACCTTCCGCGACCGCCCGCAGCGGAACCGCGATTCCGACCGCGTCCACCGCGTCGAGCGCGACGACCGCGAGGGCGGCGTTCTCGATCTGGTGCGCGCCCGCGAGGCTCGTGCGGAGGATGCCGTGATCGCGCCGCGTTCCCCGCAAGCGGAACGTCTGGCCCGCCGCGTCCTCGTTCACCGGCTCGACGACGACGTCGCGCCCCACGACCGTGATCGGCGCGGCTCCGCGTTCGCTCGCGCCCGCAAGGATCGCGTCGAGGGCCTCGCCCTTCGAGGCGGTCGCGAACGGGACGCCCTTTCGCGCGATCGCGACCTTCTCGCGCGCGATCGACGCGACGTCCTTGCCGAGGACCTTCGTGTGCTCGAGGTCCACGTTCGTGACGATGGTCGCGAGCGGCTTCGGGAAAACGTTCGTCGCGTCGAGACGCCCGCCGAGGCCGACCTCGATCACCGCGACGTCTACGCGCTTGCGCGCGAAGTGGCGGAGCGCGAGGAGCGTCACGGCCTCGAAATACGTGGGAGGCGCGACCTCGCGGGCAACGGCTTCTAGCGCGGGCTCGATCTCGGCGACGCCCCGCGCGACATCGTCGCGGGCGATCATGCGGCCTTCGACGACGATGCGCTCCTCGAAGACCGCGAGGTGCGGAGAGATGTACCGTCCCGTGCGGTGGCCCGCGCGTCGCAACGCCTCGGCGACCATCGCGGTCACGCTTCCCTTGCCGTTCGTGCCCCCGACGTGGACGACCTTCATCGCGTGGTGGAAGTTCCCGAATCGGGCAAGGAGCGCCTCCATGACGTCGAGGCGCATCCGCATCCCGAAGGGCTCGTGGCGCGCGAGGAGCGCCATCGCCTGGTCGTAGTTCACTTCGTCACGTCCGGCGGGAAGAGGGACGCCGTCGAGACGCCCGCGGGAAGCGCGCCCGAGATGCGGACGCGGCGGCCGTCGAGGCGCACGCGGCCCTCGGCGAGGAGCTTCACGGTCAGCGGATACAGGCGGTGCTCGACTTCGAGGATGCGCGCCGCGAGCGCGTCGCGTGTGTCGCCTTCGAGGACAGGGACCGCGGCCTGGAGGATGATGGGGCCTTGATCGACGCCGTCGTCGACGAAGTGCGTCGTCGCGCCCGCGACGCGGACGCCCGCCTCGAAGGCCTGACGCTGCGCGTCGAGCCCGGGAAAGGCGGGAAGGAGCGACGGATGGATGTTGATGAGACGTTCGCGCCACGTCGCGACGAACGACGGCGTGAGGACGCGCATGTAGCCCGCGAGGCAGACGAAGTCGACGCGCGCTTCTCGCAGGCGCTCGGTCATCAGGGCCTCGTGCGCCTCGCGCGTCAGCCCCTTCGGGTCGACGAAGTGCGCGGGGACGTCCGCCGCCTTCGCCCGGGCAAGCGCGTGCGCGTCGGCCTTGTTCGCGAGGACGACGGCCACGGTCGCGGGCATCGTCCCCGCGCGCTCGGCGTCGAGGAGCGCCTGGAGGTTGGAGCCCCTGCCGGAGGCGAGGACGCCGAGGCGGACCGTCACGCGCGCGGGATGCCCGTTCCCCTTTTTAGGCCTTGACCTCGGAACCCGGCCACACGGGCGGGGATGGCGCGGGATCCGTGTCGTCGAAGCGGATCATGTAGACTCCGGAGGTCCCGTCGAAGACGGCGAGCGTGCCGTCGGGGAAGCCGAGCACGTCGAGCACGATGGGCGTCCAGTCCATGCCGCCCGCGGCCTTCGGCGGGCGAGGCGAGACCTGGTCGGGGATGAAGACGCCGATCGACGGGGGCGCGGCGATCTTCTCCGGCGTCGAGAGGTCGACGGCCCAGACGCCCCCGTGGTAGAGCGTCACGAAGAGCGTGCGGTTCACGATCTCGACGTAGTGCGGGCTGAACATGAGGAAGCCCTTCCACGACACGTCGAAGGGCAGCGTCCAGCGGCCCGCGAGGGTGGGCTTCGTCGGGTCGGTCGTGTCGATGATGTTGACCCAGCCCGTCGGGCGTCCCTTCGGGTGGCCGCCGAGCTCCTGCCCGGCGATGACGTAGTGCTTGCCGTCCCAGAGGCCCTCGATCGGAAGCGCTTCGTGGATCGCGCCCGCGTCGTCGCCCGCGAAGAAGCCGAGGCCGCCCTTGAAGTCGGTCCAGCTCGAGACGTACGTCGGCGTGCGGGGGTCCGTGATGTCCACGATGACGACGCCCGCGTCCCAGTTCGCGAGATAAGCGTACACCTTGTTGGTGATCGGGTGCTTCTGGATCGAGGCGTCCACGTGGCCGTTCGTCACGGGGAGGCTCCCCGCGGGCTGGGGCGGGGCCTGGTACGTCGAGAGCATGACGAGCTTCGGCCCGAGGGGCGTGTCCTGCACCTCGAGGAAGTGGAAGTACGTCGCGCTGTGCACGAGGTTCGTGACGGACGCGATCGCGAGCTGCTTGCCCCCGACCTCCGCGGTCGAGACGCTGTGCGGCCCGAGGATCGGGAGCGGGCGGAAGTCCTCGAAGACGGGGTTCTTCGGATCCTTGATGCCCACGAGGAGCGCGCCCGAGGCAAAGGGGGCCTTCTGCTCGGGGCCCTGCACGCGGCGCGTCTCGCCCGTGCAGGCGTCCTTGAACGTGATCGCGAGCGCCTTCGTCGCGTCGCCTTCGACGGCTTCGAGGATCGGCTTCGTCGTCGGCGACTCGTCGGGGCCCGTGTCCGTCGGGTCCGTGCCGACGATGACGTGCAGCCCGTCCGTCGTGAGCGCGACGTCATACACGTGCGCGTTCTCGAGAATGTACTCGCCGACCGTCATCGGCTTCGTCGGGTCCGTCACGTCCGCGATGACGAAGGCCACGTCCGTCGTGAACGAGTGCACGACCGCGAAGCGTCGGCCCTCCTTCGTCGAGGCCACGTCGCCGCAGAAGTAGCCGCCCGCGCTCCCCTTGCCCTTGTATTCCGTGAGGAGCGGGTCCCAGCCGAGGAGCTGGAAGTTGGGCGTCGAGAGGTTGCGGTGCTGCTCGACGTCCGTGTGGCTGTGGCCCTCCATCGGGATCGCGTGGAGCCACCATTCGGGGTGGAAGCGGCCCTTCGCATCCGGTCCGGGGTCGACCGGCTTTTCCCCCGGGTCGCCCGGGCCGAGGCAGCCGGCAAGGACGGCTGAGGTGACGAGGATCGCGACGAGGGCGAACGCGGTCTTGGACGGAGCGGTCATGGTCCCGGGCACGGCAAGCCCGGGAGGGCGCCTTAAGCTCTATGGTGGCGGCCTTGCGCGGCGGGTCCGTCGGACGCCGCGCGCCGGCTTCATCCGTCCCGCATCGCTCGGACCGTCGCCGGGAGATCGGCGACGTCGGCGCGCACGAGCTTGAGTCGCCGCACCTTCTCCTCGGCCCTCACTCCGCGCATCGCCCGGTGGAAGGCATCCCGCGCAAAATCCGCGGGGTCGAGACCGCGCGCGCGCAGCCAGGCGAGACTCTCCTCCTCGGCGACGAACGACGCCTCCTCGGGCATGCCGTCAAGAGCGGTCCGCCGGCGCATGGATGTTGCGACGGCGGTGGCCCGCGCTCCGCTAGCTACTTGACCGCGCGCGCGCCTCGCGCCCGCGTGACCGACCTCGCGTGGGCCGTCGCCGTCGCCGTCGCGCTCGGCACCGGCGCGACGCTTGCCGCCGCCGCGCGCGGGTGGGTCCGCGCGCGCGAGGCGCCGCCCGAGGCGCGCCGCTTCGTCGCGCGCCTCGCCTTCGGCGCGGCCGTCGTCGCGATGGCGCTCCTCGCGATGCGCGAAACGGGCGCGGGCGGCGCGCTCGCCGTGTGGGCGCTCCTCCTCGTCGTCGCGGGCGCGATGGCGGAAGCGGGGGCGAGGCGGGGGCCTCACGACTCGACACGTTGACAGGAGCGATTTTTTTTTATAGGCTCAGGCCGTTGCGGACGCGTGGTCGCCGACGGAACCGGATCGCCCTCGGATGCGTCGGCGTACGATTGGGTCCTCCGACGCAGCCGGGCGCGACGCGCCGTCCTCGAATACCTCGCGACGTGCGGGCCTTCCTACGCCGCCGCGATCGCGCGCGCGACGGGCCTCAACGACGTCGCCTGTGTCGGGGCATTGCGAGGCCTCGGTAAGCGGTACGCGCCCGAGCGATCGCTCCTCGCCCTCGGTCTCGTGCGAGCCTCCGCGGGCCAGGCCGGCGGCCCGCGCCGCTACGACATCACGCCGCTCGGCGCCCGCGTCGCGGCGCGCGAGCGGGCGATGAAGCCGTAAGTCATTCCTTGCCGTTCTTGGGACGTTCGTCCGACGGACTGTAGAGATTGTATTCGTGCCAGTAACGGTCTGGGAGCACAACCGCGGGAAGCTCGGCGACGAAGAGCGTGAGTTCGGTTTCTTCTTCGGCGATCGAGGTCAGCCGCACCTTGAGTTCTTCGGTCGACGTGAAGGTCCAGGAGTGTCGGCTCGTGCAGAAGCAGCGCTCGCTCACGTCGTATTCCTTGGTGAAGCTCATGTTGCGGCTGAAGCTCTCCCCGCGGGTGATGTTGAGCGCGCCGACGCCTAAAAGGTCTGTTCGATGGAAATACATCCAGCCGAAAAGCTGGCGGCCATCCGGGGGATTGAAGACGAGCGTGTCGAGGACGTTTGCCCGGAAGGCGGCCGGCAAGCCGAGGCGGGCGCCGTTCTGAAAGTCCCCCATTTCGTGGTGTTTTCCGGTACCATTTGCGAGAAGCGTGATTTCACTGCCCGCGGGCCACGTAAAGTTGAGGCGGGAACCCCCGATCTGGCGATCCCATGTGATGACGAGGAAGAGGTCCTTCGAGGGAACCGCCATCATTCCCGCGTTCCCCTGTTCTCTGGTCCCCGGAGCGGGATCCGCGGCTTCGAAAGTCAGGTCACGAGCACCCGCGTAGAAAATGCCTTCACCCGTATGCCGCGAAAGGGTGGTTCCCGCTTGGAAGCTCTTGGGTTCAACCCCAACCGCGAGCATGTGGATGACGAGGGGGCTCGGACTATCATCATCACCCCGTGCGTGCCAGTCGAGGCGCACTGGAGACGCTTCACGGAGGCGGACCGCGTAGACGAGGCTTCCACTCGGGGTCTCCACGGCGATGTCGAGACGAACCGGCGGCTCGTCGCCGCGCACCGTGGAGAGCGGGGCGAGCAGGGAAAGGAGGACCATGAGGCGGATGGCTACATACATCCGGGATTCCTCTCGTGAGGACATTTCAAATTGTAAATAGTTTAGGGGAGAAATCCGATCCTTCGCTCACGTCGGCGGGCACTTCGAGAAGTCGCTTTCGACCTTCACCACGAAGGGTGGCCGGATCGCGGTCGCCCACGCCCATCCGCCGCAGGGGGGTTCCATCGGTTGGCAGGCGCCGTCAACGTCTTCGTCGTCGGAGTTGAGTCGGACTTCGTAGGGAGCGTTCGGGAACAGAATGATCGTTCCCCCTGACCCGTAGCGATATTGCCATACGAGCAACCCGACCTCTTCGCTTACACCGCTGTAATCCTCGTCCCAGTTCAAGGGGTTGAATTCGAAAGCTGCGGAACCGAAGCGTTCGGTGGTGGTCGTCGAGTTGATGCCGTGGAGAACGCCGCTCGGGTCGGCGACGCCGAGCAGGATGTTGAATCGTGCATCATTACTCTGGACCCGCCCGGCCTTGCACGTCATCAGCGCCTTGTTGGCGAGAACACCTTCACCGTACTCCTCCCACTTCGGGATCTCCTCGACGAGGGGCCGGCGCGGATCGAGCTCCGGCGGCGGGCGCGCGAGGATCTCATTGTTTTCGTCGGAGCGGTTGCTTTCCGCGCAGGCCTCCGCGACGTCGTGGATCGCGGGGCCGAGGGCCGGCGAGAGCCCGCCGTTCGCGCGGCTCTCGTCGATCGCGGCGACGAGATCCCAGGTGGCGTCTTCGCACGCGTCCCCATTCGCGTGGACGGGCGCGGGGAGCGCGAGGGCGAGCGCGGCGGTCGCGAGCAGGCACGAGAGCAGGATCGGTTTCAGCATGGGGACACCTTCGGTCAGACTTCAATCGGGACGGAGCGCGTTTCGTTCACGGGTCCGGCCGCAATGTGGATCGTCAGGCTTGTGGACACCGATGCGCTAGCCTGTGGATCGGGGAGGATGCACGTGGACGCGCACACGATGACAGGGATGGGGCCGTAGGGCGTCGGGACCTCCTCGCGATACGGGCCGTAGCGGGTGGTGGCCGTGGGGTCGCTCCACGCCTGGATGCCCGTATCGTCGAGGAACAGGCCCGCGCGCAGACGCGCCGGGAGCGGGATCGGCGGGAAAGGACCCGCGCACACGGTGGTCGTCAGGTCACAAACAGGTCCGCCAAGGCGGATTTCGGAAGGCAAAGAGACATTCGTGCCTGTCCGGGGGATCGTTTCGTCGAGCCCCGGCCCCGCTCCCTGATCGAGCGATGGGAGGACGCGGAAGGACCACTCGTAGCGCCAGGAGTTGGATGACGTGGAGGCCGTTCGGCAGCAGGCCTCATACAGCATGACATCCACGCTGTGCCAGCCCGGGGCGAGGGTGGTTTCCGGCTCGAAGCTGAACGTGTAGACGTTGCCGTTGGTCGCTTTCGTCACGAGATGACCTGGAATCGGTTGCCCGTCGAACTCTACATGGGCCGCGACGAGCCCGCAGGCAGTGTCGGGGTCCAGAAACGAGCCTTCGACCCGAACGTCACCCGTCTGCGAAACGAGGGGGGCGATCGAGACCGGAACGAAAGGAGCGAGGCCGCAGTCGGGGGCCGCGGCGGCGGTCGGGAGGATCGCGGTCACGAGGAGGAGGGCAGTCGCAACGAGGAAACGCATCGGATACACCGGCCCGCGGTCGAGCCGCTCCACAAAGCGTGGACCGGGCGATACAGGAACCGTGTTGATACATTGTCACCGCACCCTGCATGTGCAGGAAGGCCCCGGAAATCGGGCGAGAAGAAAATGAACGCGGGGCGCCCTCTGCGGACGCCCCGGCAGAGAGGGTCTCGCGCGCGCGGCGCGAGGGGAAGCCGCGTCGCTTCAGCTCACGGCCTTCGTCCGCGTGCCGGCCTGTCCCTTTTTGCCCTGGAACTTGGCGGCGTCGAGGTCGAGGTCGAAATCCTTGTCCTTCGCGTTCGCCACCTCGAAGGTGTCGCCGATGTCGAGCTTCACCTCGGTGGCCTTTTCCTGCTTCGTCTTCTTCTTGAGCTTGCGTTCGGTCATGAGCGTCATCGCCCCTGGCGTTGGGCCCCGCGGGCCCGCGACCGCGTCGGCGCGTCGGCGGCGGGGAGTTCCACGCCCTCGAGCGTGAGGTCGGGCACCGAGGGCGCGGCGCCATACCGTTCGAGGGCGGCCTTCACGGCGTGCCGGATGAAGTCGCTGCGGTTCCGGAAGACTCCCTGCTCCACGAGGCGACGCACCGCGTCGCGGTCCCGCGGGGGGAGGCGGACCGTCACGATCTCCTCGTCCGGCATGCTGTATTACATTTGTATTACGAAGGCATAAACCCTTCGCGTTCGGCCGGAGCGGGCGCCAGACCTTGACGGGTTCGCCCGCGTCGCAAAATTCAAGCCTCGCACGCGGCGTCGATCGCGCCGGTGACCCCCTCGTGACCCCGCTCGCCCGCCTGCCGCTCCTGCTTCTGGCCCTGATGACGCTCACCGCCGCGCTCCCGGCGCCGGTGGCGGCGGAGGGACAACCTGAACCGCTCGTCCTGCGCGGACCGCGCGCGGGGGATCAATTCGTCTACCACCTCCAAGGTCTCGGAGAAAACGAATCCTACAATTTCAGGTATCGATGGGTTGGGGTCGAAGGCGTTCGGGATGCGTTCGACCAGCCCCTTTCGACGCTCGTCCTCGAGGAGGTCTGGACGATCTGTTGGCAGGGGTGGGGCTGCGACAGCTTGACGCAGAACTACCATGTGGATCCCGCCACGACGGCCGTCGTGGCGCGAACCGGTCACGACGAGGAACGCTACGGGCTCTATGTCCTTTCCCAGCCGTTTCTCCTCGGGCACCCCGAAGTCCGCGACTACGAGAAGCGAACGTCGTTCGTGGTGGCGTGGATCTCGGCCATGGGTCGGACCTGGGCCGCGGAGGAGGAGGTCACGTCGGCTTCGCGCCTTGACGCCGATGGCGTTGCCGAGACGAAAGGCATCACGGCGCGCGCGATGGACGGGTCTATCGTGCTCGACGATGGCGTCACGCGGCTCCATTACGACGGGGCCTACCCGTGGCCCGTCCACGTCATTTACCCCGAGGCCCCCGAATGGTCATTCCATCTCGGCGAGGTGATCGAAGGGAGCGACCCGCTCCCCTGGCGGACGGAAGACGTCCTGCCGCCGAGAACGAGCTGGGCGGGGGCGCCGCGGGCGAACTACACCCGGGACGGCCCCCAGGAGACGTTCCTCGAACGATGGCCCCTCCAGGAGGCGGCCGACCGGGCTCGCCAGAATGCGGCCGTCGCGAACTGGATGAAGGCGCACCCTGACGCCTATCTCGTGAGCGCGGTGGGCCAGGACAACACGCGCACCGTGACCTGGCTCCTCGAATACGCGGAGGGCACCGCCGTCCTCCGGATCACGCTCGAGCATTCGAGGAATTCCCTCGACCCCCACGCGCCCGCGATCACCCTCACGAAGTTGGTCGCCCCCACGGCCTACCCCGACATACAAGAAATCGTCGGTCGGCCGTTCGCCTGCGGCGAGCATTCCCGCCAATTGGCCGAGGAGCGCCTCTACGACGGGCTTCTCGCATCGGTCCAGACGGTGGTCATGATCCGCGTGGAGCCGGCGCTTTCCGACGTCGCCTGCAGGACGAGCCTTACGAACCAACACACCGACATCGACACGGACGGGATCGCGATCCGCAACCGACACGAATCCAAGGCGAGCGTCCACGTGCGCGGCGCGACGGGCGGCATCGTCTCCCTCTCGGATTCGCGCTCCTACGATCGCTTGGGCCTTTAGACCCGGTCGAGCGCGAGGTCGGGTTCGCCCGGCCCTCAGTCCACCATCTCGTGCTTCGGATCGTACGGGTCGGGCAGGTGGATGCGCTCGTAGCCGCCGTCCTCCGTGAGGATCGACATCTCGCTCCAGTCGATGGAGCCCATCTCGTACTCCTCGAGGAGCTTCACGCGGGCGCGCGCCCGCGTGGGCGGCGGCTCCACGATCGCCTTCTTGATCTCCGCATCCGTCACGACGCGGTCCACCTCGCCCGCGGCCTGGAGCTTGTAGTAGAGGCCCGAGGCGAGCGAGAGTTCCGAGTACTGCTTCGTCGCGGCGATCTCGACGTTCTCGTCGCGGCCCTTGAGGTCGATCATCTTCTCGACCTCGATGAGGCGCGTCATCCACTCGACCTTGCGCTTGAGCTTCGTGAGGTCGCCCGCGTCGAGGCGGTCGAGGACCCATTCCCATTGGGAAAGCGCCTCCTTCTCGCGCGCGTTCTCGACGAGGCCCGCCTCCTCGACCTTCGCGAGGTAGTAGCGCTGGATCTCCATCGGTGAGACCCACGACCCGTCGACGAGCTCGAGCTTCCATTGCTCGGGCGCGACCTGCTCGACCATGTGCCACATGTCGCGCAAAGGCTCGCGCAGCTGCGGCGCGTCGTCGACGAGGCCCTTCTCCATGAGCTGCAGGATGGCGCTCGTCGTGAACGCGCGCAGGTAGATGCTCCATTCCGACATGAGCGCGTCGCCGATGATGACGTGCAGGCGGCGCCAGCGCGTCGGGTCGGCGTGCGGCTCGTCCCGCGTGTGCAGGATGCCGGTGTTCGAGAGGTTGCCGCCCGAGATGAGCTCGCTCGTGAGGTAGCCGCACGGCGAGAGCACGTAGCGGCGGTCGATGAAGTCGCCCGCGCCCGAGAACGTGAGGCGGCTCACGAGATGGGGGACGAGGCTCCGCACGTAGGCGCCCGGGAACTCGATGCTCCGCGGCACGCAGTAGTTCTCGTGCGAGCCGTACGAGACGCCGTCGGGGTCGGTGTTGTTCTTGAACGCGCTGACCTTGACGTTGTGGAACTCCTCGAGCTTCGTGCGCGCGAGGTCGACGATGCGCTCGCCGGCCTTCTCGTACACGACGAGCTGGTAGGCGTCGAGGACCTCCGGCGTCGAGATCTCGAGGTGACCGACATCGAAATACGCGCGGCTGCCGTTCTTCAGCCACTCGCCCTGCGTCGCGAACTGGCTCTTGCGGAGCACCTCGAGCGCGAGCCGGTGCGGGTCGATGCCGCGCGGGTTCATCTGATGGGAGTAGAGCGTGTACTCATGCTCCGACCCCATGATCATGGGTTTCATCTCAGGACCTCCGCGCGACGCGTCGGCGACGGCGCGAGGCGGTCGCGAGGGCCGGCTCGATGCGCAGGAGCTCGCGCACGGCGGCCGACCCGCGGTCGAGCCGGTAGAAGCGCGAGTTGCCGACGACGCGGCTCGGCACGAGGAGGCCCCGGGAGCCGAAATCGCGCACGACCTTGTAGACGGTCGGCCGCGCGACGCCCGCGCCCTCCGCGAGCTGCGTGATGGTGTAGTCCAGCTCCGGGCGCTCCGCGAGGAAGTCGAGGACGCGCGCGTGGGGGGACCCGACGAACAACTCCGTAAACGCCGTTGACACCACCGTCATTCACGTGGACGGCGGTCCGTTTGAATGTTCCGTCTTCTCCTCGCTCCGACATGGACCCGTCATCAGGCGAGTTCCTTTTCGAGGTCCTTCTGGATGAGGCGGACGCGCTCGAGCTGCCCCTTCGCGGGGAACCGGTTGAAGAAGCCCTCCGTCCGGAGGTCCTCGACGATGCCGGCCCAGGGTCGCACGCGCTCGAGAAGGACGGCGGCGCTGCGCTCGCGCTCCCATCGTTCGACCGTGCGCCGGTCCGAGAGGACCGCCGGCAGGGCCCTGAGGTAGGCCTTGAGCGCGACCGCGCTCGTCACCTGGTATTCGCGGTCGCCCCATGCGCGACCGAAGGTCTCCTTTACGGCCTTGAGGTAGTCCGCGATGAGCTGGAACGCGCGGTCGGCGCGCATGTCCCAGCGCGTGACCAGGAGGTTCCTCAGCTTCGCGTCCTTGCGTTCCTTCCCGCCGACGAGCCGGAGGATCTCGTTGTAGAGCTCGCTCTGGAGGATCCACTTCTCGCCCTTCGATCGACCGCCGAGCATGTTGACGCGGTATCTCAGGGGCGACGTATCCTCGCCGTAGAGCATCTTCACGACCTTCGAGGCGAACTTCTCCTCCGGCGTCGCGAGCGTGACCTTCTCGAGGAGATCGACGAGGTGGCTGCGGGAGATGCGCGTCTGCGTAGCGTTGATGGTCACGAACATCTCGGCCGCGAAGTCCGCGGACTTGCCGTCGAAGATGAGCGCGGGAACCTCGAGCGTGTCGAGGACGCCGGCGCGTCCGCGGGCCTCGAGGTGGCGCGAGAAGAAGTGCAGCCCCGCGAGGCGGTGCTGGCCATCGATGATGTCGAACTTTTCGCCCGGCTCCGTGAGGACCCCGAAGCTCCCCTGCTGGGGCGTGAAGCGCAGGGTCTCGCGCGTGATGAGGAGGACCGTCCCCGGGATCGCGGGTTGCTCCGCCGCGGATTCGTAGAAGTGGACGAGGTCGCGCACCTTGCGCTTCTTCAAGGGGCGCTGGAAAGCGGCGTCGGATCGCTCGACGCGGCTGATGAACTTCCCGATCTCGTCGTCGGCGGTCGCCTCCGGCGCGATCTCCTCGCCTTCGAAGTAGAAGCGGCTCACGAAGCGCACGCGGTCCATGATCTCGCGCGCGGGGAAGCTCACGAAGTAGAACGTGGCGTCCTTCTGACGGATGCGGGTCGCAAGCAGCCGGGAACACCCCTGAGTGACCACGCGACGGGCGGTGAAGGACAAGTCATTTTCGATCCGCTCTCGCGCGACCGATGTACGTCAACCTTGAAACCCGCCTCCCGGCGCCGCGACGCGCATGGGCCGATCCAAGCCGGAGACCACGCGAGCGAAGCTCGGGGACCTCGTCCTCGACGAGAGCTTGAATGCCGTTCCCGCGCCCGAGGCCGACGTGCAGCCGTTCCACGTGGCGCCCGGGACCCCGACACCCGTCCTTGAGAAGGCTGGTCCTCCTCGCATCCTCGTGGAAGGCAACCTCACGATCCAGGAGGCGACGACCTGGGCCTACACCACGCAGTGCACGGGATCGGTGCAGATCGCCTCCGGGTCCCGCCTCAGGGGCGACCTCGTCGCCGACGGGCTGACCTCCGTGGGCACGGAAACGTTCATCGAGGGCTCGGTCCGCGCGAAGGGCCGGCTCGAATGGGGGCTCGGCTCCACCGCGACCGAGGCCGTGGAGGGGGCGCCCTTCGTCACCGTCGACGGGGAGGTCGCGAAGAAGCTCGTCGCGCGCTCGGGGATCGGCGTCGTGACCGACGAGGCCAAGCCGTTCGGGGGTGGCGCCTGATGGGGCTCTTCGGCAGGAAGACCCGCGCCGTGAAGGGCACGAAGTCTCCGATCCCCCCCGAGCAGGTGGTCTACGACGGCCCTGACGGGCCGACGGTCCTCTCGGGCACGATCCTGCTCGAGAAGCGCGCCACGTTCGCCGAAGGCCTCGTCGTGAAGGGCACGCTCGAGCTCGGCGACGAGACGGTGCTGCGGGGGCCCGTGACGGTGGAGGGCGATCTCACGCTCGGGCGAGGATCGAGGCTTCCGGACGTCGCGACCGTCCACGGCAACCTGCATCTCAAGAGCGGCGCCGTCGTGAAGGGCGCCGAGGTGGGCGGCGACGCGTTCGTCGCCTCGGGCGCCCGCGTGGACGGCGACCTCACCTGTCGCCGGCTCCTTCTGCCCGCGAAGGGCGGCTGACCGTGCGGTTCGGGGTCGTCGGTCTCGGGCGCATCGGCGCGAGCCTCGCGCTCCAGGCGCTCGAGAAAGGCCACGAGGTCGTCGGCCTCAACCGCTCGCCCGAGCCGACGCGGCGCCTCGCGCGGGAGGGCGTCACCGCGACGTTCACGTACGAAGACCTCGCCGCCGCGCTCGCGCCGCCGCGCGTCGTCCTCGTGTACGTTCCCCACGGCGACGCCGTCGAGTCGGTCCTCGGCGCGCTCTCCGGGGTCCTCGAAGCCGGCGACGTCGTGGTCGACGGCGGCAACAGCCATTGGCGGGAATCGAGGCGCAGGCACGCCGACCTCGCCGCGCGCGGGCTGCGGTTCGTCGACGCGGGCACGAGCGGCGGCGTCGAGGGCGCGCGCACGGGCGCGTGTTTCATGGTCGGGGGCGAGGGGGACGCGGTGCGCGTCGTCGCGCCGCTCCTACGGGACCTCGCCGTCCCTGGCGGCTTCGTGCACGCGGGCGGCCCGGGGGCGGGCCATTACGTGAAGCTCATCCACAACGCGGTCGAGTTCGGCATGGTGCAGGCGCTCGCCGAGGGCGTCGAGCTGCTGTATCGATCGGAGTACGACCTCGACCTCGCCGACGTGATGGCGTGCTGGTCGAACGGCTCGGTCGTCCGCGGTTGGCTCGTTGACCTCATGGAGGAGGCGCTGCGGGACGAGCCGCGCTTCACCGAGACCCTGACCGCCGGCGTGAGCGACACGAAGGAGGGGAAATGGTATGCGCGGCACGTGCTCGAGCAGGAGGCCTTCGCGCCGGTCCTCGTGTTGAGCGAGATGATGTTCTATCGCTACCGTGATCCCGATTCGGTCGCCGCGAAGGCCGTCGCGCTCCTGCGCCACGGTTACGGCGCCCATCCGTTGCCGCGCGCGGCGGATCGACGCGCCGAGGCCGCCCCCCGGCGCGAGCCTTAGGGCGGGGGGCGCCGTATCCCGCGCGAGGACGCGCCGGACCCCGGAGGGCTCAGCCTCGACGGCGGGGTCGCAATCCCGCGTAGCCGACGAGGCAAGCCCCGAGCGCGAGCGCGCCCGTCGCGAGGTCCGGAAACAGCGGGATTGCCGCGACCTCGACGACGACGCAGGCGTCGCTCTCGCCGTACGCGCTGATGGACGTCACACGGTAGCGGTAGGTTTCGCCCACCGTCACGTCCTCGTCCACCATCGCGGTCTCGTTGACGGGAACGACCCGGTAGAGCGCGAGGGGGGCGTCGCCCCGGGCGCGATACACGTTGTACTCCCAGGCGCCTTCGCCGGCGGTCCAATCAAGGAGAACCCGACCGTCGGCCGAGGAGGCCCGCAGGTCGCCGGGGCAGCTTGGCGGGGTGACTTCGCAAGGCCCGGCGTCCCCGTCGGCGGCGTCGAGCAGCTGACCCGTCCCGGGCTCTCCCCACCAGACCTCGACGCGGAAGTCGCACGAGGGCACCGAGACGTCGACCTCCCAGAAGGTGAAGTCCGCGCCCGGACGCGGCGGATGGCCGCTCGCCGAGCCGATGTCGAAGACGAGCCTCTCGCCTCCGGGGTCGGCGTAGGTCACGATCGAAAGAGCGACGCCCTCGCAGTGGAGCGGACCGTTCGCCCGCAAGGCAACCCGGTCGCCGGCCTCCACGAGGGCGAGGTCGTCGACCTCCTCCGAGGTGCCGTCGACGTGGAAGAGATCGAAGAAGACGTCCACCTCGTCGACGTCGCAGCCCGCCGCCTGCGCGAACGGGGCCACGAGGGCGACGAGGAGGGCGACCGCGAACCAGGCATGACGCATGAGGCCGCCCTCCGTCGGCTTGCTGGACATGCGGCTTGTGGATCAAGGTCCGACGGCAGGGCGCCTCGTCCGGTTGCCCGCGACCGGCGGCGCGGGCGAGCCTACATCACTTCGACGCCTTCCTCGCGGAACCGCGCCCGCTCGCGCTGGCGCTTGTGGTACACGGAGGACTCGACGAGCGCGTGCTCCTTGCTCTCCTCTTCCGCGGCCTTGCGGATGTCGTCCACCGAAAGGCCTTCGCGCTCGCGGTCGGGCGACCCCTTCGGGAAGTTGAGGACGCGCTTCACGTAGTTCTTCTTCGCCGTGGTGATGATGCTCTCGACGAGGGCGCCGGACACGATGTCCTTGCGCTTGATCGTCTTGACGCTCTCCTTCGCCTCGGAGTCGAGCTTGAACTCAACCCACTTGTTCTCGCCGTAGAGCTCCTCGACGAGGATCTCCCGCATGGCGTTCATGGCGCGGGTCTTGTCGCCGCCGTGCTCCTTGACGAAGGATTCCTGGATCGGCAGGTCGGGCGTGAGGTAGATCGAGATGATCTGCTCCGCGGCCTTCCGGTCCGGGCGAGGGATCTCGATGACCTCGTCGAAGCGGCCCGGGCGCAGGAGCGCCGGGTCGATCATGTCGGGGCGGTTCGTCGCGCCGAGGATGTAGACGTCCTTCAGCGTGTCGATGCCGTCCATCTCCGAGAGGATCTGCGCGATGATGTTCTTCTGGACCCCGGCCGAGTCCTGCTGGCCGCGGGTCGTGCCCAGGGCGTCGAACTCGTCGAAGAAGATGATCGAGGGGGCGTTCTCGCGCGCTTTGCGGAAGAGCGCCTTGATCATGTTCTCGGATTCGCCGACCCACTTGGACAGGATGTCGGCCACCTTGACGTTGAAGAACGTCATCTCGTTCTCGGTCGCGACGGCCTTGCCGATGAGCGTCTTGCCGCAGCCGGGCGGGCCGTAGAGGAGGACACCCTTCGGAGCCTTGAGCCGGATCTTCGCGAAGAGCTCCGGCTCCTGGTAGGGCAGCTCGACGACGTCGCGGATGCGCTCGATCGTCTCGGAGAGCCCGCCGATCTGCGCGTAGCGCACGTTCGGGGTCTCGCCGAGGAAGAGGTCGCGGATCTCGCTCGAAGGCCGCACCTCGAGGATCTCCATCGAGGGCGGAAGGAGGGACAGCTCGTAACCGATCTTGATCTCGTCCGCGATCGACGCGTCGAGATCGATGATCTTCTTTTCGAAGCCGTCGCCGACGGTGATGACGAGCTTCTCGGCGTAGATGTCCACCACCTTGCCGACGACGCCCTGCTCGAACTGCCGGGAGGCGGCGATGATCGCGTAGGTCTTCGGGTGGAGCCAAACGTACTGGCCCTGGCGGAGGGCCTTCTTCTCGAGGTTGCCCGTGTTGACCTTCAATACCTGGCTGCCGTGCGCGACGACGCACTCGCGCTGGTCGAGGTCGGCGCCCCCGAGACGGAGGACGTAGGCCGAAAGGAGCGGGGGCTCCTTGATCTGGTTGAACTTCTCCTCGTAGGCCTTCACCGTCGCCTGCAGCTCGGCGATCTCCTGGTTCTGCGCCGCGAGGCGCGCCGCGAGGCGGTCCGCGTCCTGGTCATCCGTCGTTCGGCCCGTCCGACCGCGCCGTTCGTGTTCGTCCGCCATGAAAGTCCACCGGGTGAATCCGCGGGTCCCGGCCGCGTAGGCCGGTTTGTATCTGCCTTACATTAAGCCTTCCGCTTAGAGAGGAAGCCCGCCCAACCGCGCCTTCAGGTAGGCCGCGGCGCGCCGAGCAACGCCGTCGGAAACCTGGGTCGCGTGGACGGCGACCGACTCGGGTTCAACCGTCCGGATTTATGAACGATGGCTCCGTTGCGTCCTCGACCTTCGTGGTTCTCGATTACCAGTTCGAGCCGACCGACATCGGCATCTTCGTCACGCTCGTCGCGCTCGAAGGGGTCCTGAGCTTCGACAACGCCGCCATCCTCGCGGCGCTCGTGCGCCGGCTTCCGGTCGAGCAGCGGCGCAAGGCGCTCCTCTACGGCATCGGCGGCGCGTACGTGCTTCGCGTCCTCGCGATCCTCAGCGTCGCGTTCATCATCGCGAATCCGATCCTGAAGCTCGTCGGCGGGGCGTACCTGATCTACCTCTCGGTGAGCCACATCGTCCAGCTGCGCGGCGACGGCCACGAGAAGGAGAAGAAGATCCCCTCCTTCCTCGGCCTCTCCGGTTTCTGGGGCATTGTCCTCATGGTCGAGCTCGCCGACCTCGCCTTCGCGCTCGACCAGGTGCTCGTGGCCGTGGCCCTCACGGACAAGATCCCCCTCATCGTTCTCGCGTCCATGACGGCCATCCTCGCGCTCCGCGTCAGCGCCGCCTACATGACGCGCATCATGGACTGGTTCCCGACGCTCGAGACGCTCGCCTACGTCGCGGTCGGGTTCGTCGGCCTGAAGCTCGTCGCGGTGGAAGGCGCGCACAATCTCGGCTACAAGGACTTCGACATCCCGAAGGAGATCAGCGCCGCGGTCACGCTCTCGCTCATCGTCGTGCCCGTCATCGTGAAGTTCGCCCTGGAAAAGCTGCGCCCGGCGCGCGCGTGAGCGACCCCTAACCTTTTCTTCCGGGGGCTGGTTCGGGAGCGCATGGGCGTCGACCTGGGCGACGTCGTCCCGACCGAGGGACGCAGGCTCACGGACTTCAAGGGCAAGGCCATCGCCATCGACGCCTACAACGCCATCTACCAGTTCCTCTCCATCATCCGGCAGCCGGACGGCACGCCGCTCAAGGACCGCGAGGGCCGGGTCACGAGCCATCTCGCGGGTTTGCTCTATCGCACCGCGAACCTCGCCGAGGCCGGCATCAAGCCCGTCTACGTCTTCGACGGCAAGCCCTCGGAGCTCAAGGCCGCGACGCTCGCCGGACGCCGCGAGCGCAAGGAGAAGGCGGAGGCCGACTACGCGGCGGCGGTCGCGGCGGGCGACCGCGAGCGCGCCTTCAGCAAGTCGCAGCAGACGGCGCGCCTCACGCAGGACATGGTCGGGCAGTCGAAGCGGCTCCTCGACGCCCTCGGCATCCCGCACGTCCAGGCCCCGGGCGAAGGCGAGGCGCAGGCCGCGCACATGGCGGCGCGGGGACTGGTCTACGCCTCCTCGTCGCAGGACTTCGATTCCCTGCTTTTCGGCGCGCCGCGTCTCGTTCGCAACATGACCGTCACTGGGCGCCGCAAGCTTCCCGGCAAGAGCGTGTGGGTGGACGTGGAGCCCGAGATGATCACGCTCGACGCGGCCCTCGCCGCGACGGGCCTCACGCGCGAGCAGCTCGTCGGCGTCGCCATCCTCGTCGGCACGGATTTCAACGCGGGCATCAAGGGCATCGGTCCCAAGAAGGGCGTGAAGGCGCTCAAGGACAAGGGCGACGTGAAGCGCGTCCTCGGGGACCTGGGCCAGGAGGTCCCGAACCTCGACGCCATCATCGAGATCTTCCTCCATCCTCCCGTCACGGACGACGTGACCCTCGCGTGGGGCAAGGCCGACGAGCGCCGGGTCCTCGGCCTCCTCGTCGGGGAGCACGCCTTCGGCGAGGAGCGCGTGAAGGCTGCGGTGGCCCGATACCAGGCGCTCCACGAGGCGGGGAAGCAGCGGAGCCTGGACGCGTTCTTCTGACGAGGGTCGACGGGCGACGTGAGCGACGAGTTCAACGACGGTCGCTGCGGTCGACGACCACGATGCCGTCCTTCACGACGCGCCACGCCAGGTTGCCGCCGAGCCGGTAGGGCAGGTGGGCGTGGGACGGGGCGTCGAGGAGGACGAAATCGGCCCGCTTGCCGGGCTCGATCGAGCCCACCTCGGCTTCGCGGCCGAGCGCGGCCGCGGCGTTGATGGTGCACGCGGCGAGCGCCTCGGCGGGCGTCATCCTCATCGCCGTGCACGCGAAGCTCATGACGAGCGGCATGCTCTCGAGCCAGCAGTTCGGATTGAGGTCCGTCGCGAGCGCGACGGGGGCGCCGAGCGCGATCATCTGGCGGGCGTCGGCGTAACCGCCGCCCAGGTTGAAGGCCGTCCCCGGAAGGAGCACCGGGACGACGTCGGCCTCGACAAGCCCCGCGATGTCCTCCTTCGTCGCGTGGAGCAGGTGATCGGCGCTCGTCGCGTGCAATTCGGCCGCGAGGCGCGAACCCCCCGAGCGGGCGAGCTCGTCCGCGTGCACCTTCACGCTGAGGCCGAGGCCGCGCCCAGCCTCGAGGATGCGGCGCGACGTCGGCACGTCGAACACGCCCTCCTCGCAGAACACGTCGACGAACTCCGCGCCCTCGGCCGCCTCGGGGAGGACCTCGTCGATGACGAAGTCGGCGTACGCCTCCTGGCCGCCCGAATCCTTGGGGATCGCGTGCGCGCCCATGAAGGTCGTCACGAGGTCCATCACGTGGCGCTCGGTCGCGTCGCCGACGACTTCGAGCAGCCTCAATTCCGTGTCCTTGTCGAGACCGTACCCGGTCTTGATCTCCATCGTCGTCGTGCCGTGGTCGAGCGCCCGGTCGAGGCGGCCGAGAAGCTGCTTGAGGAGCTCGGCGCGGCTCGCTTTCCGCGTCCTCTCGACCGTGTAGTGGATGCCTCCGCCGCGCGCGAGGATCTCGCCGTAGGAGAGGCCCTGAAGCTTCAGATCATACTCGTGCGCGCGGTCGTCCGCGAAGACTGCGTGGGTATGGGGGTCGACGAAACCCGGAACCACGGCACGCCCGCCCGCGTTGATGCGGAGGTCGACCTCGCCGCGCCATTTCCGCGCGACCTTCTCCGTCGGACCGATCTCCTTCACGAGCCCGTCGACGACGACGATCGCGACGTCCTTCTGGATCGCGGCGTCGCGCATGGCCGCGCCGCGGCGCACGCCGCCCGCAAGGGTCGCGCATTCGCCGACGTTCGTGACGAGGAGGTCGCTCACGAGCGGCGCAAGGCGCGGACCCCGCTTGACGCTTGCGCTGTCACGCCGAGAGCACGGTCATCGCGGCCCAGGCCGCGGTCCGCGCCGTGAGGTGGTCGCGCTCGAGCGGGGGCGCCACCTCGACGAAGTCGCAGCCGACGAGCTTCGCGTGCTTGGCGATCCGCCGGACGGCGGTGAGGAGCGTGCCCGAATCGACGCCCCCCGGAGTGGGGGCCGATACGCCGGGTCCGTGGGCCTGGTCGAGGACGTCGAGGTCCACGCTCAGGTAGACGCCCTCCGTACCGTCCCCCGCGATCTCGATCGCGCGGTCGATCGCCGCGATGCCCCGCTCGCGCCACTCTTCCGCGCCGATCACGGTCGCGCCGCGCTTCGCGGCCTTCTCCGCGTAACGGGGCGCGTTTGCGAAATCGCGGATGCCGACCTCGACGAGGTTCGCGCCCTGGACGATGCCGAGGTCGAGGAGACGGCCGAACGACTGCCCCGAGTTGAGACGGCCGTCGACGACGTCGCGCACGTCGAGGTGCGCGTCGAGGTTGATGACGCCGATCCGCGAGCGGCGGCCTTCGTGCGCCTTCACGAGCGGGAACGTGATCGAGTGGTCGCCGCCGAGCGTCATGGGAATCGATCCCGATGCGACGACCTCGAGGGCGGCCGTCTCGATCGCCTGGTGCGCCTCCGCGACGCTTCCGTGCGGGATGCGGACGTTTCCCCAGTCCGCGACGGAGATGTCTGCGGCGCCCCGCGCCACCGTCCACGGCTTGAGCTTCGCCATCTCGTGGCGGATCGCGTCCGGCCCGGCGCGCGCGCCGGGACGCCCGAGGACGGCGCCGTCGAACGGCACGCCGAAGAGCGCGAAGCGCGCGGGCCTCGGGCCCTTTTCGACCACCTGCGCGAAGAACACGTCGTTCGGGTCCTGCGGGCGCGCGTTCCAGAGGTGGTCGGTCGAGACGAAGGACGTCCGTTCCATCAGGATCTCTCCAGCATCGGCATCTTGAGGCCGGTCGAGCGCGCGACCGCGACCGCTTCGTCGTAGCCCGCGTCCGCGTGCCTCACGACGCCCATCCCGGGGTCGGTCAGGAAGGCGCGCTTCGCCTTCTCCGCGGCGAGCTCGGTCCCGTCGAGGACGACGTGCATGTTCGCGTGGATGCTGTAGCCCATGCCCACGCCGCCGCCGTGATGGACGGAGACGATGTCGGCCCCGGCGGCCACGTTCACGAGTGCGTTCAGGATGGGCCAGTCGGCGACGGCGTCGGACCCGTCGCGCATCGCCTCCGTCTCGCGGTTCGGCGAGGCGACGCTCCCGGCGTCGAGATGGTCGCGCGTGATGACGAGCGGGCCGCTCACCTCGCCCGAGCGCACCATCTCGTTGAACCGGAGCGCGGCCTTGTCGCGCTCGCCGTAACCGAGCCAGCAAACGCGGGCGGGGAGGCCCTGGAAGTGGACGTGCTTGGCGGCGAGCGTGAGCCAGCGCCTCATCGACGCGTTTTCCGGGAAGAGCTCGAGGAGGGCGCGGTCGGTCGCCGCGATGTCCGCCTTGTCGCCCGAAAGCGCGACCCAGCGGAACGGGCCCTTGCCTTCGCAGAAGAGCGGGCGGATGTATTCGGGAACGAATCCGGGGATGTCGAAGGCGTCGCGCACGCCCGCGTGGTCGCGGGCCTGAGCGCGGATGTTGTTGCCGTAGTCGAACGCGATCGCGCCGCGGCGGCGCATCTCCAGCATCGCCTCGACGTGGGCTCCCATGGATTGCCAGGCCGCATGACGGTACGCGGTCGGATCCTTCGCGCGGAGCTCGACCGCCTCCGCAAGCGTCATCCCGTGCGGCACGTAACCGTTCAGCTCGTCGTGGGCCGACGTCTGGTCCGTGACCACGTCGGGTACGAGCCCCCGGCGGAGGAATTCCGGGTGGGTGTCGGCGCAGTTGCCGACGAGACCGATGGAGAGGGGCTCCTTCGCGGCGAGCGCGCGCTCCGCGAGACGCCACGCCTCGTCGACGCTTCGCGCCTTCGTCATGCAATAGCCGGTTTCGATGCGCCGGTCGACACGGCGCTCATCCACCTCGACCGCGATCGCGACCCCGCCATTCATGGTGACCGCGAGCGGCTGCGCGCCGCCCATCCCGCCGAGGCCGCCCGTGAGCGTCCAGCGTCCCGCGAGCGTGCCGCCGAAATGCCTCGCGGCGCACGCGGCGAACGTCTCGTACGTTCCCTGGATGATGCCCTGCGTGCCGATGTAGGCCCACGACCCCGCGGTCATCTGGCCGTACATCATGAGTCCCTTCGATTCGAGCTCGTAGAAATGCTCCCACGTCGCCCATTTCGGGACGAGTAGCGAGTTCGCGATGAGGACGCGTGGCGCCATCGCGTGCGTGCGGAACACGGCGACGGGCTTGCCGCTCGCGACGAGCAACGTCTCGTCGCCTTCGAGCGCCCGCAGGGCCGCGACGATCGCGTCGTAGCTCTTCCAGTCCCGCGCGGCCTTGCCGATCCCGCCGTAGACCACGAGTCGTTCGGGATCCTCGGCCACGTTCGGGTCGAGGTTGTTGTTGAGGAGACGAAGGGCGGCCTCCTGGGCCCATCCCTTCGTCGAGCGGCGCGTTCCCGTGGGCGCGCCCATGAACTCGTCGCGCCAGAGCGCGCTCGGTCCGCCGGTCAGTCGCTCACCAAGCGGGCGAACGCGACCCGGCTTCTTAGAGGCTCCCCTCACTCCTCCGGGGGCGTCTCGTCCTTCCGGGCCCGGCGCTTCTCGACCGGACTCTCCGCCATGCCACCCGCAAGGCGAGGCTCGCTCTTGCGCTCGCCGACCAGGTTCTGCTCGGCAAGGATGTGCAGGTCGGGCGATTGCCCGGGGTTCTTCTCCTTCGCGCGCGTCTCTCCTTCCTCGGTCGGACGCCTTCGCTCGTCCACGGCCATGGGCGGCCGTGGCCCCGCTTCCTTGAAGTGATCTATGGCCGGTTCCTCGAAGCGCGGGTGGCGCGGCGACGTGGCGCGGGCGCGAGGCCGAACGTCCGCATGTCGAGGATGTCGCTCCTCATGATGATCGTGACGTCCTCGTACTGGGTCCGCCCCTTCTCCCCGTCCTTCGACCGCTGCTTCGCGAGCGTGATGAAGCGGGGCGTTTCCTGCAGGAGGAAACCCGACTCCTCGATGACGTAAGGCTTGGCCTTTGCGATGGACTTGAGATCCTTGCTCTCGAGCCAGCAGTGGTCGTGGTATTTCACGTACGCAAGCGGGAATGCGGGCGACTTCGCCCGCGCGCGGCGGGCCTTGCGGGCAGCCATCGTGCGGGCGAGGGCGGGTCGACGCTAAAACCCTGCGGGATAGCCGAACTCGCCCACGAGGGGAACGAAACGGACGGGTCCGAGGTCCTCGCGCGCCACCGCGCCGTCCCGCCGCTTCCGCACCCGCATGAGGGTCTGGCCCGTCGCATCACCGATCGGCGCGACGAGGATGCCGCCGGGCGCGAGCGCGTCCACGAGCGGACCCGGAACGCGCGGGGCGGCGGCCGCGACGGAGATGCGGTCGAACGGCGCCTCCTCGGGATATCCGCGCGATCCGTCCGCGACGAAGACCCGCACGCGGTCCGCGTAGCCGGTGGCGGCGAGGGCCCGCTCCGCGCGCTCCGCGAGCTCCGGGATGCGCTCGAGCGTCACGACGCGGCCCGGCGACACGAGGTCGGCGAGCACGGCCGCGTGATAGCCCGAGCCGGTCCCGATTTCGAGGAGCTTCTCGCCGCCCTCGCAAAGCAGCGCCTCGGCCATGATCGCGACCATGTGGGGCGCGCTCACCGTCTGTCCGGAACCGATCGAAAGCGGCGCATCGAGATACGCGTCGCCGGCGACGTCGCCGGGAAGGAAGCGCTCGCGCGGCACCTTCAGCATCGCCGCGCGCACGCGCTCGGAGCGCACGAGGCCCTGGGAGACGAGCCTACCCACGAGGGCCTGACGCTCGCGCCACGCATCCATGGATCCCGATCCGGGGTCCGCCGAGCTTAAGGCTTCCCGAGCGAGCCGGTCGTCGCGAAGTGGACCTTCGCCACCTTCGCGAGCGCGTCGCGACCGTGGCGCCGCACGAACGCGCGGCCGGACTCGATGACAGGCGGCCCCGCGCCCTTCGCGAGGCGGACGCCCCAGCGGTCGGAGAGGTCGGCGAGGGCGCGGAGAAAGGTCGCGCGCGCCACGAGGCTCGCCGCGGCGACGGCGGGATCCGATTCCGCGCGCACGCGCTGCTCCAACGTCACGCGTCGGCCGCGCTCGAGAAGGGCGTTCTCGATGAGGCTTGCCGCCCCGAACTGGTCGGCGATCGCGACGTCGACGGGATGCCTCGCGAGGAGACCTTCGAGAGCGCGCGCGTGGCCTTCCGCGAGGATCAGGTTCAGGTTCCTCGAACGCGCGTGGCGCGCGTTGTAGTCCTCGGGCTCGAAGACGACCACCTCCGCGGGCGCCGAGGCGCGGATGGCCTCGTCGAGCGCAAGACACCTCGCGTCTTCCACCGTCTTCGAGTCGGCGACGCCGCGCGCGACGAGATCGCGTTCGACGGCGTGGGTCGGGATCGCGACGGCGGCGACGACGAGCGGCCCGAAGTAGTCCCCTTTCCCGCTCTCGTCGAGGCCGGCGCGCGGAACGAAGATCCGGCCCGCCGGGGGCTCCGGACGTGGCGCGCCCGCGGCGAGCCCGAGGCGTCGCGCGAGATCCGCCGCGAACGCCTCGGCTCGAGGACCGGTCGCGAGGAGCTTGCCGCTCTCGTAGAACGTCGCCGTGACGCCGCGCGAGCGGGCGAGGAAGAAAGCGTGCGGTCGGCGCTCGAAAACGAATCCGTCCGATTCGAGGAACCGTCGCACCTCGCCCGCCCGCGCGGGGTCGACGACAAGGACGACGGAACCGGCCATGCGGGCGGAAGGGCGGCCGGGAGTCAAACGTTTTTCGAGGTCCGTTACAGACCGGCTTTCCCGCCTCCCTTCCGAGTCGTCCCGCGTGCGCTCTGCCGTCCTGGCTCTCGGCCTCCTGCTCGCGCTGGGTTTCCTCGCGACCGCTTCGGCCGAGGACCCGGTGGAGGAGATGCTCGATGAGGAGCCCGGCGAGGAGCCGGCCCCCGACCCGCCGAGCGAGCCGGCTCCGGAGCCCGAGCCCGCGCCTCCGAAGAAGGAGGAGGCCCCGCCCGAGCCCCAACCCGCTCCGGCGCCGGAGCGGGTTGGGGCTCGGGC
>DATLGO010000020.1 GCA_035540375.1 Candidatus Thermoplasmatota archaeon | reverse complement strand
TCCCGGTCCCGAGTCCCGGCGCCCGGTTCCCGGTCCCGAGTCCCGGCGCCCGGCAACCGGTCCCGGCGCCCGGCACCCGGACCCGGGTCCCGACGCCCGACGCCCGACGCCCGGTCCCGGTCCCCACGCCCGGCGCTCCGTCACCCGCCCGGGTGACACGCGGCCCCCGCCCGACCCCGAGGCTCGTTTTTCCGTCGTGTTTCCAGCCTTTTTCCCCTTGTCACCGGGCCCGGCGACAACGCATAGGGTCTCGCGGATCAAGCTAAGTGCCTGGGCGCGGTGTTTGTCACCGGAGTGGGCAACAGGTCCCGGGTCCGCCCCGGCACCGCGCGGCCCCTCCGGGAGGAAGCAGCGTGCAGAAGCGATGGTTTGCCTCAGCGGCAGCTCTGTTGATCGTGGTCCCGGCCGTGGCGACGGCGCAGGATCCCGTGATCACGGTCCTCGATCTGCTCGCGGAGGTGTGGGCGCGGGGCGAGGTGGGTCCCCTCGACGCGCCGCCGTCGGAGCCGAACCGGACGCGCGTGAGCGTCGTGGGCGGCCACAACGTGTACGTCGTCCTGGAGATCAATCGCAGCGCGGATGACGACGCGGATCGCCTGAAGGTGAACCTCACGGGCTTCATCGAGTGCCACTACACGGCCGAGGCGGAGACCGATGTGTCGAACCCGATCGCCATGATCCGGGGCATCTACGCCTCGTTCAGCGCGCGCTGCCGCGCGGGCGACACCGTGGTGGTGTATCCGTCGAGCGCGGCCCAGCCGTCGCAGTCGAGCCTGTTTCCGGCGGGTCCGCCGGACCTTGTCGCGGGGCCCGACGGCCGCACGTACGCGGTGCAGCCGCTCGCGTACGAGACGACGTACGCGCTTCCGGACGGCCGGACGGCGACGGAGGTCCTCCCCGCGTGGAGCGTGCCGCTCACGCCGGTGCGCGACGTGGACGGGCGGCGGTTCAATTTCATCGTGCCGGACGTCCTCGACGCGATCGAGCCCTACGGGACGACGAGCGTGCGCGCGTCGCTGCTTTCGGCGCTTGCGCCTTAGGATGATCGAAGCGGGGCGGTCGCGAGGCCGCCCCCGCTTCCTCCCTACCGGAGGGCCGCGACGAGGTCCGCGCGCGGGACCGTCCGCTGCTCGCCGGTCGCCATGTCCTTCACGGCCGCGGCCCTTGCCGCGAGCTCCTTCTCGCCGAGCACGACGACGCGGCGCGCGCCGATCGCGTTCGCGTAGTCGAAGTTCTTCGTGGGCTTGCGGCCCATGAGGTCGACGTCCACGCGCAGGCCCGCGGCGCGCAGCTCGCGCGCAAGGTCGAGCGCGGCCACGCGCGCGGCGTCGCCGATGGGCGCGATGTACGCGTCGAGGGCGACCGACGAGGGCGGGAGGTTGCCCTCGCGCTCGAGGCCGATGAGCATGCGGTCGAAACCCAGGCCGAAGCCCGCGCTGCCGACGGCTTCGCCGCCGAAGAGCTCCGAGAGCGCGTAGGCTCCGCCGCCGCCCGCCTGCTTCTCGGCGCCGAGGTCGGGCAGCTCGAGCTCGAAGACGACGCCCGTGTAGTAGTCGAGGCCGCGCACGACGCCGAGGTCGAGCACGACGGTGCGGACGCCGTAGTGCTCGAGGAGCCGCGTCGTCTCCTGGAGCGACGCGAGGTGTCCCTCGACCTCCTTCGCGACGTCGGCGTCGAGGCCCGCGAGCGCCTGACGCGCCTCGTCGAAGAACTCCTCGACCGCGCGCGGCGCGCCCTCCTCGTCGCCGAGGACGAGGCGGCGCTCGAGCGACGCGAGGTTCGCGACGGCCGACGCGAGGGCGGCCGGGACGCCTTCCGCGTCGAGCATGTCCCCGACGGGCTCGTCCTTGTCGATCGCGCGCCAGACCTTCCCCTTCGCGAGGTCGTCGACGGGCAGGCGCGAGACGAGCGCGCGGAGGATGCCGACGTGGCCGACGTGGAGGTTGAAGCGCGCGAGGCCCGCGGCCTCGAACGCGGCGTTCGCGACGCCGATCACCTCGGCGTCGGCCGCGGGACCCGTGGGTCCGATGAGCTCGACGCCGAACTGCCAGAATTCGCGGTAGCGACCCTTCTGCGGCTCCTCGTAGCGGAAGCACGGGCCGTAATAGAAGAGCTTGAGCGGCTTCGGCCGCTTCGAGAGGTCGGAGACGTAGTAGCGCAGGACCGGCGCGGTGAGCTCCGGCCGGAGCGTCAGCTCGCGGCCGCCCTTGTCGGTGAAGTTGTAGATCTGCTTCAGGACGCCCTCGCCGGACTTGCGCGTGAAGAGCTCCACGTGCTCGAACGTGGGCGTCTGCACCTCGCGGTAGCCGAACGACTGGAGCGTCTCGCGCAGGCGCGACTCGAGCGCGCGGCGCTTCTCCATCTCCTCGGGCGGGAAGTCGCGCGTGCCGCGCGGGCGGTCCGTCAACCGTCCCCGCCTCCGCTCCGCTTCCTTTTCAGGAAGGAAGGGACGCGCGAGGCGAGCGCGGCGACGCGCGGGCTGCGCGCGGGTTCGTCGGGCGCGGCGGCTTCGCTCACGACGCGGCCGTCGCGGTCGAGCACGCGCAGGACGCGGACGGGCTCGATCTCGCCCTTCGCGATCCGGCGCGACACGCGACCCTCCCGCGCCCATCGCCAGGCGCCGGCGGCGGGCGCAGGCGCCGGCGCGGGGGCCGGCGCGTCCGCGGCGCTCGCGACGGGCGCAAGCGATGGCGCCTCGTCCTTGCGGAAGCGGCCGAGGAGACTTTTCTTCGGCGCGTCGGCGGGATTCTCGCGGGGCGCTTCCGGAGCCGCGGCCTTCGTGGCCCTGGACCCGCCCTGGAGGGCCTTCAGCTCCTCTTCGAGCGCGGCGAGCTCCCGGTCGAGCTCCTCGATGGACTTGTCCCGCTTCGCCATGCGAGGGCGATGGAAAGCGCCCTACATAAGGCCCGCGGGGAGGACGCCGTAGCGCGCTTCGAGACGGAGCGTGTACGGCACGGCGAGGCCCGAGGCGCGGTCGACCGTGAACGTCCATTCGCCGGGCGCGGCCGACGCGAGCGCGGCGGCCTCGAGCGCGAGCGTGACCTCGACGGGACCCTGGTCGCCGGGCGCGACGGCCGCGCGCGCGACGGCGACGGGGGCGCCCGTGCCGTCCTTCACCGAGAGCGAGAGGTTGTGGAGACCGAGGTTCGCGTCGAACGCGAGGCGCGCGACGAGCGCGGTCGCGCCGGGCGCAAAGGGCGCGGCGTGCGTCGGAGCGGCTTCGGCGAGACGGGCTTCGCCCGGGAAGGTCGCGACGAGGTCGACCGGCACGACGCGCTGCGCCGTCGCGTTGCGGAGCGCCGGGTCGAAGGCGGCGACCTCGACAAGGTGCAGGCCGGGCTTCGCGAACGTGTGCGTCACCGTCGCGTCGACGAGGAGCGCCGTGCGGTCGCCCGCGCCGAAGCTCCAGCGGTACGACAGCGCGTCGCGGTCGGGATCCGTGAACCCGACGGCTTCGAACGTGGCGGGCTCGCCCGCGACCACGCGGTCGGGCGCGAGGAGGGTTCCCGCGACGGGCGCGCGGTTGCCGGGCGCGACGCGCACCTCGACGGCGTCGCGCGCGATGCGTCCGTCGGGATTGGTGGCCTCGAGCGTCGCGACGAAGGTGCCGGCGCGGAGGTAGCGGTGCGTGACCGCGTCGCCGACGCCGGTTGCGCCGTCGCCGAACGACCACGCGAGGGCGAGCGGGCGTCCGAGGGGATCGGCCGACCCCGTGGCGGCGAACCGGACCGGCTCGCCGACGAGGACGTCGGTGCGGTTCGACGACGCGCGCGCGACGGGGTCGACGGCCTTCCTCCCCTGGCCGACGAGGTCCTTGAACTCGGCCATGTTGGCGACGCAGCCGGCGCTCGAGGCGGCGAGGACGACGAGGAGGGCGAGGAGGAGAGGTCGGAAGGCGGAGCGTGGTCGCACGTGCATCCCCGGGGGGAAGCGAGGGGCTCGCCCGCTTTCAAGGTGCCGGAATGGTTCGCGCATCGAGACAGCGCGCCGTCACGGTGACGGCGCAGCGGGCGGTCGATCAAAGGCCGCATCTAGAACGCTTAAGTAGCTCCGGACGGACTTCGTCATTGTGAAGCGTTTGCGAGACTCATTCCGTCTCGGGATCGTCCTTGCCCTGGTTGCGGTCGTCGCGGTGCCGGTTTCGGCCGCCGCGCCCGGATCCGTCCAGAGCGAGGGCGAAGCGACCGCGGCCCGCCTCAGCCTCCCCTCCCTCGACCTGGCCGCGAGCGCCGCTTCCACCCTCGCGGCGGCGGAAGCCGCCGCGCTCCCTCTCGCCGGCGCCGTGGACGGCGCCCTCGGCGCCCTCGCGGGCGCCGTCGACGCCGCGGCGCGCCTCGCCGCCCACGCCGTCGACCTCCTCGCGCGCGCCCTCGCGGGCGCGGTGCAGTTCATCGGGTCCCTCGTCGCCTCCGCCGCCGCGGCCGCCGCCTCCACGGCCGCGGCGGTCGCAGGCGCGCTTGCCGCCCTCGCGGGCGACGCGGCCCGCGCCGCGGCGCGCGTTCCCCCGCGCGACGCCGCGCTCGTCGCGGGCGGCGCGGGCGCGGGCCTCTCGCTCGCCGCCGCGTTGAACGCCCTTCGCAAGGTCGGCTGGCTCTCCGCCCTTCCCCTCTATTCGCGCCTCATGGACCGCGACATCCTCCGGCACGAGGGCCGCGCCGCCATCCACCGCTACGTCGGCGCCCACCCGGGCGCGCACACCACCCAGATCGCGGACGCGCTCGGTCTCGGTTGGGGCACCGCGGTCTACCACCTGAACCTCCTCGAGTCGCGCAAGCTCGTGAAGGCCCGCCGCGCCGGCAACCAGCGCTGCTACTTCGCGGCGGGCGCGGTCGCGCCCGAGGCGCAGGCCGCGACGGTCGCGGTGAAGAACGACCGCGCGCGCGGGATCGCGCAATACGTGCGCGACCACCCTGGGGCGACCCAGAAGGACGTCGCGCGCGCCCTCGGCATGAGCGCCGCCCTCGCCTCGTGGCACGTCAAGCGCCTCACGGCCGCGAACGTGCTCTCGGTCGAGCGCATCGGCAAGAGCCACGCGCTCACCCTCGCGGCCGGCGGCCGCGAGGCCGCCGCGGCGGGTGCGGAGCCCGCGACGTTGACGGCGTGAAGGGCGCGGTCGCTTTGCGCACGCTCAAATAGACGCTTCGTGGTCGCGGCCGTCCGGGATGCACCGCGCGAGCCTCATCCAGGTCGTCTCACAGGCCGCCCTCAGCGCCGCGAGCGTGCTCCTCCCGGTGTTCGCGGTCGCGCTCGGCGCGAGCCTCTTCGAGGTGGGCCTCATCGCCGCCGCGTTCGGGCTCGCGCAGCTCGTGTCGAGCTTCGTCGGCGGGCGCGCGGCCGACGTGCACGGTCGGCGCCGGATCCTGCAGATCGGCCTCGCGACGAGCGCCGTCGCGGCCCTGTTCCACACGTTCGCCCGGACGCCGCTCGAGCTCGGTCTCGCGCGCGTCGTCCTGGGCGTCGCCGCGGGCCTCATCCCCGCGGCGCTCCTGAGCCTCGCCTACGACCAGAACCGCAAGCTCGGCCGCTTCGCCGCGTGGGGATCGCTCGGCTTCGGCCTCGGCGCGCTCGCGGGCGGCGTCATCGGCGGCGCCGAGGGCGTGTTCACGTTCTCCTCGATCCTGCTCGCCACGGCCTTCGCGGTGAGCCTGCGCCTTCCCACCTCGACCGAGCCGCGCGTCGCGGTGCCCATGTTCCCGCGCGAGGTCATCGAGCGCAACCTTCCGGCCTACGCGGCCGTGGTCGTGCGCCACATCGGCGCGACCGCCGTGTGGGTGCTCCTCCCGCTCCACATGGTCGCGCTCGGCGCCGACCTCGTGTGGGTGGGCGCGGCGAGCGGCGTCAATGCGCTCTTCCAGTTCCTCATCATGCCGCGCCTCGACGGAATCCGCTCGACTCGGCTCGTCACCGCGGGTCTCCTCCTCTCCGCTCTGACCTTCGTCGTGCTCCACGAAGCGACGACCCCGCTCGGCGTCCTCGCCGCGCAGCCGATCCTTGCCGCAAGCTGGGCCGCGCTCTACATGGGCGCGCTCAAGTTCGTGATGGAGCGCAACCACGAGCGCGCGACGGCGACGGGGCTCCTCCAGTCGAGCATCCAGCTCAGCTCCGTCGCGGGCCCGCTCCTCGGCGGCGCCATCGCGGCCGTGTGGGGCATCCACACGACGATGCTCGTCGCGGCGATCCTTCCGATCCTCGCGATCCCGCTCTTCCGCTGGGAGCTCGCGCGCCACCCTTCGACGACGATCGATCCGTTCGGCCGGCCGACGCCCACGATCGCGAAGCCGTGATCAGCGGCGCGTCGTCGATTCGATGCCCTTGACGAGGGCGACGAGCGTGCGCGTGACGGGCGTGTCGACCCCGAGCCTCCGGCCGCGCGCCGCGATCTCGCCCGAGATCGCGTCGATTTCGGTGCGGCGGCCGCGCTCCACGTCCTGAAGCATGCTGCTCTTGTTCTCCGCCGTCCGCTCCGCGACGACGCGCGCGCGGATCACGAGGTCGTCGTCCGGAAGAGGCGCGCGCTCGGCCTTCGCGACCTCGACGGCCTCCTCGGCGGCGAGCGTCATGATCTCCTTGAGATGCGGCTGCTCGAGAAGCGCGCCATTCGGGAGGCCCGTGATCGCCGTCACGGGATTGATGGCCGCGTTCACCACGACTTTCGCCCACACCTCGCCGAGGATCCGCTCGCTCAAGGCGGTCTCGTGGCCCGCGGCCCCGAGGAGGTCCGCGACCGTTTTCGCGGCGGCCGTCTCGCCGACGGGCGATCCGACGACGGTGTAGCCCAGGCCCGCATGGCGCACGTGGCCCGGCTCGACGAAGGTGACGCCGTGGCTCGTCGCGCCCGCGACGACGCGTTTCGCCGCGAAGCGGTCGAGGAGGGTTTCGACATTGCCGAGACCATTCTGGAGCGTCGCGATGAGCGTGTCGCGGCCGACGATCGGCTTCAGCACGTCCGCGGCCGCGCGCGTGTCGTACGCCTTCACCGCGACGAGCACGAGGTCCGCGTGTCCCTCGACGTCCGCGACCGCTTCGACCGCCTTCGGCCGGGCGGCGAACGTCGTGCGGCCCGAAACCGTCAGCCCGCCCTCGCGCACGGCGCGCGCGTGATCGGGGCGGGCCACGAGCGTCACGTCGTGGTCGCGCGCGAGGAGCGCGCCGAAGAAGGATCCCATCGCGCCCGCGCCGAGGATGACGACCCTCACGCGGGCGCCCCCAGGCGCGGCGGGCGGGTGATCGTGGCGCGG
This sequence comes from Candidatus Thermoplasmatota archaeon, assembly GCA_035540375.1. Taxonomy (NCBI): domain Archaea; kingdom Methanobacteriati; phylum Thermoplasmatota; species Thermoplasmatota archaeon. The sequence continues at coordinate 16,072 of DATLGO010000020.1, read as the reverse complement.
CGCACGGCCATGAGCGCCTGTTTCACCTCGTCCTCAGACGGGGCGGGGACGTCGGCGACGGGCGCGGCCGGCGCGCCTCGCGCCGCGGGGCCGAGCGCGGGCTCGAGGCGCGCGACGCGCGCGAGCGCGGCGAGGCGTTCGCCCGGGTAGCCGACGAGCGGCCGGAAGACGGGCCGACCCACGCGCGCGTCGAGCGGCGCGAAGGCCGCGGCCTCCGCGAGGCCGTCGCCGAGGACGACGGCGGTCGCGCGGCGATGCGACGCGTGGCGCGCGAGCGCCTCGACGAGGAAGGCGCGCCGGCGCGCAGGGTCCGCGGACCAGGCTTCCGGGACCGCGAGGACGCCGAGGTCGAGGGCGGGCGTCCACGCGGCGAGGGCCTCGAGCGCGGGGCGGAGCGCGCCTTCGACGGGCGAAGCGGCGAGAATCTGCGGGCTCACGCCGCGCTTCATCAGAAGCCACGCGGCGAGGACGTCGCGCGGCTCGTCGAGGAGGATCGCGACGCGGCCCTGCGTGCCGAGCGGGAGGCCCCCGGGGCCCGCCACCGCGTCGCGGTACACGTACGCGCGTCGGCCGCGGACCTCGACGAACACCTCGACGTCGGGGTTCTCGAGATCGACCCTCGCGCCCGGATTCCGCGCAACGATCGCCGCGCCCGTCGCACGCGCGACGTCCACGGAGCTGAAGCCGTGCGTGCCGGCGCGTCGCGCCCGCACCGCGAACGTGGCGCCTGCGGGCACGGTCGTGCGCTCGGACGCGAACGCGGCGACGGCCTCGACCGTCCCTTCGCATTCGAGCGCTTCCGAGGCGCTCACGACGCCGAACGTGTGGGCGAGGGCGTCGAGGGCCTCGGCGGGCTTCGCGGTGTGCACGAACACGCGGCCCCATTCGCGCTCGGTGGCGCACTCGAGGCCGCGCGCGGCGAACATGGATTCCATGTTCTCGACGAGGCGCCGTTCGAAGCGCGCGCGGACGGCGGGACCCTTGATGCCGATCTCGCCATACCGCACGAGCAGGGTCGACGCCATCGGAACCTCAGGATGAAGCGCCCAGGGTGAGATTTGAACTCACGAGGTCGAATGACCACGGCCTTTCCAGGGCCGCGCGCTACCGAGCTATGCCACCTGGGCAGGGGAGCGTTCGGGATACCCCGCGACCCGCTAAAAAGGTTGCCGGTCGACCCGGTTGCGCGGCGCGGCCGTCGTCGCCGCCCGCGCCGCGATGCCGCCCGATGGCTGGCCAAGGCGCCCGCGCGCGCCGGCTTCCGCGTTGCGGCCGAACGGGCCGAGCCGCGAGACGATCGCGGCGCGCCGTGCCAAGCGGCCGTCGCGCGCGGTCCGGTCGCCGCGCGTGTCCTTGAAATTGAAATCTCGGCTCGCGGTCTTCTTCAAGGAGCGCTCGTCGATAGAGATCCATGCAACGTCTGCGCACGATCCTCGTCGTGATCCTCCTCGCCGGCCTCATGAGCGGAAGCGTCCCGACCGCCGCGGGGACGCCGTTTGACGCAGGTCCGATCCTTTTCGACGGCGAGGAGGCGTTCCGCGGACCCGTCGGGCGGGCCCTCGGCGTCACGGGGAGCGGTACCGCCTCGGACCCGTTCGTCATCTCGGGGCTTTCCATCCCGGTCCCCGTCGCACCCTCCTGGGTCCCGAACCTCGGCTCCGCCGGCGTCATCACCATCCGACACAGCGCGGCGCACGTCCGCATCGTCGACAACGAGTTCTACGGGGTTTCCATCGAACCGGGCACTCCCATGAAGATGAGTCCGCCCGCCGTGCTGCTCGTGGCTTCAAGCCATGTGGTCGTCGAGAACAATACGTTCCGGGGCATCGGAGGGACCTATGGCGCCGTCGCCGTCCTGAACTCGGAGGACATCCAGGTCCTCCGCAACACCTTCGAGGACGCATTCCGCCTCTCCGTCGCTCTCGACTCCAGCTCGGCGACCGTGGAGGACAACGCGTTCAGGATGATCCCCATGGGCTCGGGAACGGGCATCATGTTCCATAAACCGTTGCCGGGCAGCCGCATCGCGGGGAATCGCATGACGTCGGCGGGCGCATTCGAGAACGTGGGTATCGTCGTCTTCGATGCGAGCGACGCGATCGTGATCCGCGACAACCTGCTCGGGAACATATTCCTGGGATTGAGGGTGGTCGGCAGCGATTCAAGGCCCCCCGCGCTCATCCGCAACAACACGGTCGAAGCCTCCCACTGCGCGATGATCGACGGCCGCGCGCGCCTCGAAGCGAACGCGTTCGTGGGATGCAGCTATGGTCTCGAGGCGAATGTCGCGGACATCGCCGCGAACAACACGGTCAACGGCTTCAGGATGCTCTCGGTGAGGGATGCCCCGACGGCCCTTATCGAGAACGAAGGGATCGGCTGGCTCAGGATCATCAACGTTCGTCACGTCACCCTCCGAAACATCCACAACGAGGTCAAAATCGCGGAAGCCACCATCGAAGGCGCCGACCAGGTTCTCGTCGACAACGTCACGATGCGGATCGTCAAGGGCCTGAACATCAAGGCCGACACGGTGCGGATCTCGAACGCGGTCCTGCGTGGCGAGCATAGCATGGGGTTTGGCGGACTTCGCATCGTCTCGCGCATCCTCGAGGTCGAAGACGTGGCGGCCTACGGAACCCCCACAGCCCTCTCGTGGGCTTCAAGGTCGGGCGGCACCGCGACCGTGACCGGATCCACATTCACGGGCGGCATCAGTGGCCTCATCTTGGGCGGCGACGGCTGCAGCCAGGTGACGGTGACGAACAGCTCGAGCACCGCAGGCGCCAGCGCCCTGCTGGAATGCTCGAACACCGTGGTCCGGAACACGTCGATCCTGGGCTTTTTGTTGGCCATAGACGAGACCGTCGTCGATGCGCGCTACAACTGGTGGGGCCACGCCTCGGGACCTTACCATGACAACAACCCCGGGGGCCAGGGATCGCGCGCGATCGGGAACGTCCTGTTCAAACCCTGGCGGATCTCGCCGCCATGACGTTCCCACCCCAGACAACCCGGCGTCCCGGTCAGGCCTTCGGGGTCGCCCGCGGCGCGAGCGCGAAACGAACGAAGCCACCGCGCGCAAGGTCCTCGATCTCGACCGCGGTCGCTCCATCGAGGGGATAGACCCGCGGCGCGCCCCCGTCGGCGCGGGCGACGCCCGCGATCTCGTGCGGAGCGAGCGGGATCACGACGCGCGTCGTGCTCCCCGCCACGTGCGCGACGGTCAGGACGGCTTCGCGCGCGCTCCGCACGAAGGCGACGTCGCAGGGCGTCGCGGCCGCAAGGCGCCCGCCGGGCCACGCAAGCGACGGCGCGACGGCTTCGCCCCGCACGTCGTTCACGCCCTTGAGGTGGGCCGCGACCAGGCGCCCCGCCGCGTCGAAGGCGGCGACGTGGACGGCCTCGCTCGGCGACGCGATCGTGGCGACGGCGGCGCGTCCGCCCGGCTCGGTGTACCGGACGCGGAGCGTGCCGTGGGCGTCGCGCACGACGATGTAGAGCGCCTGCGGGCCGCCGCTGCGGGCGCCGTGCTGCCAGACCATGACCTGATGCTCGTCGTCGAGGGGGCGCGCGGGGACGCAGTCGTCCGCGCCGAGCCCTTCGAGGATCCGCCACGCGAAGCGTTGATTCTCGCGGGCGACGCGGGGATCGTCCCCCGAGTGGCGAGCGCGCCAGGGTCCGATGCCAAGATAGAAGACGCGGCCGGCGCCGTGGCTCCTCCGGTAACCCACCACGTCTTCGCCGAGGCGCACGAAGGCGTCCGCGTCGCCCGGCGGCTCGACCTCCACGAAGAAGTCGAGCGCGAGCCCTTCGTGGCGGCCTTCGTAGGTCGCGCGACGCGTGTGCGCGACGTCGCCCACGCGGCGAACGCGGTGGGGAAAGAGGCCGGAGAGGGCGCCTCGGGCCTCCTTGAGGGTGAGGTCGCGGTCCGGCACGAGGCCCGTGAGCATGAGCGCGCCTCCGTCCTCGACGAACCGCGCGAGCCTGAGCTGGGTCGCGGCGTCCATGTATTCGTGCGCGCTGAGCGCGATGGCGTCCACCCGTTCGAGCGGAACGTCCTCGCGCGAGATGTCGAGCTGTCGGAAGCCGAGGCCGCGGTCCATCATCATCTCCACGAAGGCGTCGAGCCCGTGATAGGCGCCGCGCGGAACCGCCTTGAGCGGCGGGCGCCAGAGGAGATCGTCGGGATCCCCGCGCGGAAGCCACTGCCCCGCCCACGCGTACGGCGGGTACATGGCCCACGCGACGGCCGCCCGCGGTCCCGCGACGAGGGGCTCGGCGGGGATCGCGGCGAGCACGTGCGCGATCTGGTGGAGCGTCGCAAGCTTCGGCGTCCGCGTGCCGTCGGACAGGACGGCGCTGTCGCCGGGATAGTCGCCGCTCGTCGCGTCGCGCCGATCGTTCGTCCGCTCGGGGATCCATTCCGCGGCGAGGTTGGGGTCGTCGCGCCACGCCCGCGCGCCCGCGAAGGTGTACGCGGTGATGCCCGTCGCGCCGCAGGCGACGGCGAGCATTGATTCGAAATGGCTCGGGGTCACATACTCGTAGGGCGCGAAGTATTGGCTTGCGAAGCCCCAGTTCTGCTCCATCGCGGGGCCGCGGAAGGCCGTCGTCGCCATCGCATATTGGCGAAACGCGACGGGGTCCCCCGCGACGACGCCGAGCCAGTTCGTGGACCCGAAGGTGAGCCCCTCGACGTCGGCGACGTTCACGCGCGTGTACCACCCGTCGTTCGAGGCGGGCCTTTCGCGGTAGGTGGTGCCGTTGGGGTTGAAGTTGAAGAGGACGAACGCGTCCCGCGGGAGCCCTCCCGAGACGAGGAAGCCGCGGTACGCCTCCGCCGCGAGGGCGTAGATCTCGGCCTGGAACGCGCTCCAGTCGAGGTACGGGAGGAGCGCGCGCGCCGACGCAAGGAGCCGGGCCCGACGGGGCGGAACGACCGCGTGCCAGTCCCGGTGGCGCGTGCCGTGGATCCGGTTGTACGCGTCGAGGTCCCGGTATCGGGAAGCGAGAAAATCGTGGAAGAGATGGCGCGACGACGAGGCGTAGCCGAGCTGGTGCGGCTCGGCCTTGGCGGAGTCGCTGTAGATGCCCTCGTTCATGAGCTGCACGCCGATCACGGGGCCTTGGGGGTGGAAGGCGGGCGCCGCGACCTCGCGGGCGACGGCCTCGAGCCAATCGCGCACGTAGGCGAGGTAGGCTTCCCCGAACGGCGCCGGGAGGATGTGCTGGGATCGCGGCTCCATCCGGGCCAGGATCCATCGGATGGGGACCCCGTCCGCGTCGAGCTCGGGCTCGATCGCGTTTTCCGGATGGCATTCGGGGCACACGTCGTCGGGCAGGCCGCCGTAAGGCAGCTCGGCGTGCACGAACGGCCCCGGCTTGAGGACCACGAAGAGGCCCTCCTCGCGCGCGATGTCGAGAAGCCCCACCACGTCACGGTTCGGCTGCGTCCTGCCCGTGAAGTCGTAGGCTCCCCCGCCGCGGAAGGCCTCCCGGGGCGCGTGGTGCCGCCACGGCACGTACACCGAAACGATGTCGAGTCCCGCAGCCTTCTGGGCGCGCAGGCGATCGCGCCAGTGGCGCACGTCGTCGCGGAAATAGGGGTAGTCCGTCGCGAGAAATGGGCGAGGCCGCCCGTCCATCACGAGGACGCCATCGACGAGCCGGGGCGACGTCACCCTCGACCCTCCGGGGTCCGAGGTGCCTGAAGCTTGCGGCCGCTCGACAGGCTCGCGCATCCGGGGTGTCAAGGCAACGAGCGATCGAGCGTGGCCCCTTCGACGCCGCCGCTGAGGCCTCGAAAATCGTCCGAAAAGGCCCGATGCGGGGCTCGAGCGACTCCGCTCCATGATAGGAACTTCGCGCGCCGGGGTCGCGGATGCTCGACCGCCCGGCGGCCTCCCCGCCGTCGCGTCGATGGTTGCCTGCGCGTCCTCCGCCCTGCGCTCCGTCACGCGCGCTCGAAAAAGCCAATTCGAGCCGCTCATCTTCGACGACGTCCCGGGCCATCGCACACCCGCGGCCCGCGCCGCCGGCGTTGCGGGTCCGGAGGGGGGTCCGTTCCTGTCATCAGGCATGATCCCGGCGTCATCGACGTTCGCCGAGGGGCCGGTGCTGGCTCAGGCCCCTGGCGAACCTCCATCCGTCTTGGGGGTCACGCGATCTGTCGCCTTCCCTCGCGTCGCAAACCTCAAGATGGGCACGCAGTCTGATCGCGCATGCTCCGCCGCTCGGCGACCTCCCCGCGCGCCCTGGTTGCGACCCTCACGATCGCCTTCCTTCTGCCCGCCCTCCTCCCGGGCGCGGGCGCGACGAGCGCGCCGCGTTCGAGCCGCTCGTCTTCGACGACCCCTCCGACTTCCGCTCGCCCGCGGCACGCGCGGCCGGCGTCGGCGGGTCGGGGACGGAGGACGACCCGTTCGTGATCCAGGGGCTCACGATCGTGCTGCCTTCGCTGGCGAACATGCACCACGGCGACCCTCCTGTCGCGGGGGCCCTTCAGTTCGCCCGGACCGACGTCCATGTTCTCGTGCGCGACAATCTCTTCATCGTCGAACCCGGCACGGTCTCCGTTCCGTTCCCCGGCGGACCCACGTGGCAGCCCCACGACGTGGAATTACGGGCGTCCTCGATTCCGGCCATCTTCGTGCGTGACGCTTCGAACGTCACGGTCGCCGACAACCGGTTCGTCCGGGTCGGCGGCTCATGGGGCGCGGTGGCTCTCGATAATGCCCGGGCCACGAGGGTGGTCGACAACGTGTTCGAGGCCGCGCAGAGGAGCGCCATCCGTTCCCTCGACTCCGCGGCCACGATCGCCGGAAACGCGATCGCGGTCATCCAGCACGACGCGATCGTCGCCGCGGCGATCGACATCCGCAATCCCGCTGGCGCCACGATCGTCGAGCGCAATTCGATCCATGCCGCCGGGAGCCGCGCCAACGCCATCGATGTGCGCTCCGAGGGGTCAGGAATCCCGATCGCCATCCGCTCCAACACCATCGTGAGCGAAGGCGGGGGCCTCTACGTCAACACCATCCCCGCCCCCGCGCTCGTGCACGTGGCCGACAATACGATCCGCGCCCGAGCGTGCGCCACCGTGCTGTTCGGGCCAGCGCTCATCGAAGGCAATGCCCTCAACGGGTGCGAGACGGCCCTGCGGGTCGGCAAGGTGACGGTGGCCCGCACGAACACCATCGACGGGCGGATCACCTACCAGTCGATCGGGGAGGACGACGTGACCCTCGATGGTCGCGTCGACGACATCGGCTGGATCCACGTCTCGGACGCGCGCCGCGTCACGGTCCGCAACCTGACCATCCCCGCGAACGGCGCGGCAGGACTCCACGGGGACGAGGTCCGGATCGAAGGCAGCGCCTTCAACGTCCCCGTCTTCTGGACGGCCGGCAACATGAGCATCGTGGAGACCACGAACACGCGCGACACCGTCATCCTGGCATCGCGGATCGAGGTCGACTCGAGCCGGTTCTCTGGACAGTACAGGGGAGCGTACCTATCCGCCCATGAAGCCGTCATCCGATCGAGCGTGTTCGAAGGACCCGTCCGCGGGGCGGAAGTCATGTGCTGGCCGGATGGGCACGTCAGCCTCCGGGATTCCGTGTTCTCGAGTCCCCAGCGCGCCCTTCGCCTGCACCCTTGCGACGCGGTCGAGACGCCAGGATCGAGCATCCTCGGCATCCTGGAGATCGCCGGCGAGCCCACGACGCCCGTCGACGCGCGCGGCGTCTGGTGGGGCCACCCGTCCGGGCCGCGCGTCACCGGGAACCCCGGAGGCTCCGGGTCGATCATCAAGGGCGGCCCCGTCCTCTACGACCCGTGGCTCACGACCGCGCCGTGAGGGTCAGCCTTTGTTTTGCGGCGGCGATGACGTATCGCCCATCGCCGCCGCCTGCCTCTTCCGCCGCCTCATGCCGCCATGCGGCACCGCTCGCGCGCCCATCCCGTCCGGGTGGCGACACGTTCATCCACGGTGCGCCCGACGGGCGCGCATGGCGCGCGGCGCGGGACGCCTCGAACGCGGGACGACACGCGACCGGGTGAACGCGCCGCGCGCGCTCGCGCTCGACCTTGCGACGCGGCGGCTCTCGCTATCGACGGGGGCAACGCCGCGGCCCGCGCCTAGCGAGGCGCTCCTGGCGACGCTCCTCACAGGCATCGACGGCACGGACGAGGAAGTGCTCGCGGGCGAGGCGGGCGAGCCGCCGCGCGACGCTGCGCGGTGGGTGCTCGGGCACGAGTGCCTCGCGGAGGTCGTCCAAGCGCCCGAGGGTTCGGGCCTCGCGCAGGGCGACCGCGTCGTGCCGGTCGTGAGGCACGGGTGCGGCGGGTGCGAGGCGTGCAGCCTCGGGACGCCGGACTACTGCCCCACGGACGATTACACGGAGCACGGCATCAAGGGCCTCGACGGCTTCATGCGCGACGCCTTCGCGGACGACGCCGCGTCGCTCGTTTCCGCGCCCGCCTCCCTCGGCGACCTTGCCGTCCTCGCGGAGCCGATGAGCGTCGCGATCAAGGCGCTCGACACGGCGCGCCACATCGCCCGGCGCGTGCCGTGGTTCGAGCGCGAGGGCGGCTTCGCGGGACGTCGGGCGCTCGTCGCGGGAACGGGGAGCCTCGGGTCGCTTGCGGCGCTCCTCCTGCGCGACGAGGGAATGGAGGTGTGGGGCCTCGACCGGTCGGGCGACGAGACGGCCGCGGCGCGCCTCCTCGCGGACGTCGGCGCGGAGCACGTCAACGCGCGCGAGCGGTCCATCCGCGACGTCGCCGAGGAGGTGGACGGTTTCGATCTCGTCATCGAGGCGACGGGCGCGCCGCGCGTCGTGTTCGACGCCCTCCACACGCTCGCGGGCAACGGCGTGATGGTCATGCTCGGCGTGCCGTCCGACCGGCCGCCCCTCGACGTCGACGGGGACGCCATCATGCGCCGCATGGTGCTCCGCAACCAGGTCCTGGTCGGGAGCGTGAACAGCCACCGCGGGCAATACGAGGAGGCGTTGGCGCGGCTCGAAGACATCCGGCCTCGCTGGAACGGCGCGCTCGAGCGCGTCGTGACGCACACGTTCGCGCCCGAGGACTTCGAGGCGGCCTTCGCGGATGCCGGCCCGGACGCGATCAAGAAGGTCATCGATTGGCGGCGCTGACGGCGCCGCATGCTTTTTATCGCGCAGGCTCCTTCGAGATTCCAGGTGAAGCGAGCGTGGACCTGAGCGACATCGAGGGCATCGGACCGGCGTACGAGAAGCGCCTCAAGGAGGCGGGCGTGGCCACGGCCGAGGACCTCGCGGGCGCCGACCCCGCGTCGCTTTCGAAGAAGACCGGGATCGCGCTTTCCCGCCTCGAGACCTTCATCGCCCGCGCGGGCGAGCGCCTCGCGGGCGCGCCGCGCGAGGAGAGTGCGTCGTCGGCCGGCTCCGACGCGGCGGAGGCCGCGGCGATGGCCGCCCCGTCCCCGGGCGACGCAACCTACGTTCCCGTGCGCGTCGTGCTGCACGACCGCGCGACGAGCGCGCGCGTCATCCAGGGCGAGCGCGTGCACGAGAACCTCCCGATCGTCACCGCGCGCGCGAATGAGGACGAGGAGGAGATCATGGACGCGCTCTCGCAGGACGCGGTCCTCCTCAAGGAGCGCGCGACGACCGCGTTCGTGCGGCTCTCGGACGGCTGGCACGTCGACGTCCCGATCTACAAGGAGAAGGTCGTGGAGCTCGAGAGCGGCGGGACCTCGATGGAGGAGGTCCGCGTGAAGGTCCAGGAGATCCGCGAGAAGAAGGAGCCGAAGAAGGGCCTCTTTGCGAAGATCTTCGGCCGGTGATCAGTAGAGCCTGAGCGCATCCTCGATGCGGTTCATCTCGGGACCCGTCGTGGCGCGTCCGATGGCCGCGCCCTTCGACGTCGCCACGATGCCCGCGCCGATGTAGGGCGCGCCGTGGTTCACGGTGCCGATGTCGGCCTCGACGCCGAGGACGCGTTCGAGAAGCTCGATCTCGGGCTCGGTCGTCTTCGGGTGGCAGAGCGCGCCCTTCGACGTCGCGACGGCGGCGCTCCCGACGGTCTTCAGGCCCGCAAGCGTCCCGGCCACGGCTTCGACGCCGAGCGTCTTCGCGACGAGCTCGACGGCCCTCGCGCCGAGGTCGGGATTCACGATCGCGCCGCGGTCGTTCGCGAGGATGTTGTTGCCGGCCGCGTTGAACTTCCCCGGGAGGCGGGCGACGGTGAGCCCGCGGTCGAGGAGCGGCTGGATCTCGTCGTCGCTTGCGAAATCCGCGACGACGGCCCCCCGGGCGTTCAGCGCGAGAACGGAACCGACGATGGTGGATCCGCCGATCGTGAGCGGAATCGCGTCCACGCCGAGGGCGCGTCCGAGCTCGAGGCGGACGGCTTCGTCGAGGGCCGAGGGAACGACGGCAAGATTCTCGGATGCCCGGGCGAAGACCCCGAGGTAGGGGCTGCCGTTGAACTCGAGCTGGACGATCGGCATGGCGGATTTCGCGCTCCCGGCCTACGCTTCGGGGAGCGAGACTTCGACGACGCCGTCCTCGAAGCGGATCGCCTTGACCCGGATCATCGTGGGCGGCTTCTGGATGCCGCGCGCCCAGATGGCCTCGTTGACGGGGTTGTCGATCCAGACCTTCTCCTCGTCCGTCTTCATGTGCTGGGCGAGGAAGTTCTTGACCTCCGTCACGGCCCGCTTGGCGCGCATCGTGCGCGGCGCGAGCTTGGCGCGGCGGAGCGGGATGTTGTAGATGCGCTCGAGCTCCTGGTTCGATTCGGCCATGGCTCAACCCCTCCGGAGGTGGCTGCGGCGCCAGTGGTGGCGCTTCGGGTGGTTCGTGAACCGGCGGGCCGTGCGCTGCATGATCCAGGCCGGCACGCGGCGGTTGCTCTTGCCCGCCTTCGCGAGGCGGGTCTTCTTGCCCAGGGACTTGGTCGACATGATTTCACCGTCGTTCGATCTTGATGTCCTTGCTTTTCGGGGAGACCCGGGCAAGGAAGTCGCGCAGCGTCGCGTCGTCGATCTTGCCGCGGATGCGGCCCTGCTGCGCGAGGATGATGATCTGGTTTTCGAGGCTCTCGGCCACGTCGGGGCGCGTCATGCGCACCCGCGCGAGCCGCTCGCGCGCCTCGGGCTCGAGGATCGCGCGGAGGACCGCCGCCTTCTGGGCGTCGATCTCCGCGCGCTGAGCCGCATGGTGCTCCTCCCGGCGCGCCTGGTCCTGCAGCTCCGCCATCTTCCGGCGGCGGAGTTCCGCAAGCTCGTCGTCGCCCATGCAGGAGCCGCCTCGCGGATCAGTACTTCTCCAGGCCGGGGATCGTCGCGACGAGCTCCTTCTTGGCTTCGTACGCGGCGTTGTCCATGAAGGACCGGCCCTTGGCGGTCACGCGGCGACCCTCGCCCTTGACGTTCTCCACGAGGCCCGCAGCCTCGAGCTGCTGGAGCGCCTCGCGGGCGATGGACCCGGAGCCGGCCTTCGCGCGGTTGGGCTTCGCGCCGCGGTCGCGGGCGCCGCCGAAGTGGGCGCGCAGGCGCTCCGTCCCGATGGGGCCTTCGAGGTACACCTTGCGCAGCACGGCGGCCACGCGGGTGTGCCACCATTCCTTGTCCACGGGAGGTTTCTCCCGGTGGATGCCCGTGGTCACGAAGGCGGACCACTCGGGGGCCTTCACCGAGGGGATCGCCTTGAGCTTGCCGGCCGCGTTTCGGATGAGCGGCTCGGCAGGAACGTCCTGGACGGTCGTCATGAGATCACCAGCGGCACTCCAGAATAGGGTGCCAGGTAGGCCGTAAAAGCGCGACCCCTTAATAAGCTTAACGGGGGCCGGGAGGGGGTTCGGGACCCGCCTTTTCCGCGGTTTCAACGGCGGTAGAGGACCACTGTATTGCCCCGCACCTCGACGAGCTGGGCCCCGGCGCGCGCCGCGAGGTCCTCGGCGACTGCGTGGCGGTCGGCCTCCTCGGTCGCCGACTTCAGGAGCCGGATCTTGACGAGGTCCTCGCGGTCGAGACGCGCCTCGATCTCCGCGACGAGGGCGTCCGTCACGCCCGCCTTCCCCACCTGGAGGGCGGGCTCGAGGGCCTGCGCGCGGGCCTTGAGGGCGGCGCGGTCGCGGCTCGACAGGGGGGCGGGGGTCTCGGGCACGCGGCTCCAACCGTGCGGTCCAATATGAAGGTGGTGGCGCGCCGGGAGGGCGCGGCCGCGACGTCGTCGCCCGCCGGGCTCCCGACGCGATGCTGGGATCGCGGGAGAAGGGCCAAGCCCAAGCGCGTGGATCGACGGCCATGAACGAGGAACGCAAGCGCTGCCACGTCCGGGTCCGGCCGCGCGACCGGGACGCCCTCGCGGCGATGGCGCTCGAGATCAGCCGCCGCGACCGCGTGCGGGCGAGCCTCGGCGACGCGGTCCGTCGGCTCCTTGCTCACGCGGCGGCCTCGGGCGACGCGCTCTGGCGCGCGCGAGCGGAAGACGCGCCGCGCGACCGCACCGCAGGCACGTCTGCACCCGTCGGCCCCCGCGCAGGCGGACGCGGGCCGTGACGCCTGCGAGGAGATACGCGCCGCATCCCGCGCAGCGGGCGCGTTTCACGCCCCCCGGAAGGGAAACCTGGTGGCGCATCCCCACGCGGCGCGCGAGATCGAGATACCGCTCCGCGCGATCGAGAAAACCGTCGAGCGCCGCCCGCTCCGCGAGCGACGCGAGCCGGGCGATGCGCGCCTCCGCGATCGCCGCGCCCTCCTCCCGGGCGCGCCTGCGACCGCCTCCTTTCCGGACCTTCGCCACGGGAAAACCCCCGCCCGGTCCGGGGACCGGCAAGCCGCCTCCGGGGATTGAACCCGGGGCCTACTCCTTACCAAGGAGTCGCTCTACCACTGAGCCAAGGCGGCATCGGTGCCCTTAAGACGGGCCGGGTGCCGCATAGCCTCTTGCTGTTCATCAAGGTTGCGGACCGCCCGGAGAGGCCGCGCGCCCGCGCCGCCGAGCCGGCCGAGGCCCCCCGACCCCCCGCCCGAACGGCTGGAAAACATTATCATTCCACAACGCGCCTGAACCGTCGAGGAGGCGAGGCCACGCACGTTCCGCGATCGATCCCCGTCGTTCTCCTCGTCGCCGCGCTCCTTGCATTGCCCGCGACCGCGACGACCGCCGCCCGGGACGACACCCTGCGCGCCGCCGCGGCCCCGGCGACGGCGGGCGCGCACGTCGACGCGACCGATCGGGCGCCCCCGCGCTTCGCCGACCTACCGGCCGACGACGTCCTCGCGCACCTCGCCCTCGCGGAGGATCTGCGCCGCGGGATGGCCCGCGCCGCCGCGGCGAGGCCCCTTGCGGGCGTCGCGGGCGCGAGCGCCTTCGACGACCCGGACCTCGACGCGTGGCTCGCGGTCATGCTCGCGCCGCTCGGCCCCGCCGTCGCGCCCGCCGACATCCCGCGCTCGAACGCGGACCCCGAAGCCCTCGCGCGCCTCCACGCAGCGCTTCTCGCGCACGCGCGCCGCCGCGCGGGCGACCTCGCGCTCGACGGCGCGCGCGACGACGCCCTCTGGGCCTCGTCCGTCGCGGCCCTGTGGGCCGCAAGCGGCCGCCCGGCGACCGCCGCCGACCACGCGGCCCTCGCCGCGCAGGGACGCCTCATGCCCGCGGCCGAGCAGCAGACCCTCGCGCCGCTCGTGGAAGCGATGACGCAGGCCGCGTGGCTCGCGCGCGCCGCGACGCGCGACACGCCCGGACCCGTGCTCGCGCTCCTCGCGCGCACCCTCGACGCCGGCCCCGCGGCCGAGGCGACGCCGCGCGGCCGCGCCCTCGCGGAAGCGGCCGCGACGCTCCACGACCGCCACGTCCACCAGGCCGACCTCTTCGCCGCCGCGCGCCTCGCGACCGCCGCGGGCCTCGCCGCCGAGGACGCGCTCGCGGCGGACCGCGCGCGGGTCGCCGCCGGGTGGCACGCGCCGGCGCTCGGCCCCCTCATCGACCCCCTCGGCGTCGTCGCGGTCGGCTCTTTCGGGAGCGACGACTACGGGGCGCTCGGCGCGAACCGCACCTACCTCACGTTCGATCCCGCCGGGAATGACACGTACACGAACGTGAACGTCGGCGGCGGCGCGCTGGTTCTCGCCTTCGTTGCGGTGCCGCCGTGCTGGGTCGCGAACCTGTGCCTCCTCGCGGCGCCCGCGGTGGACGCGTATCGCACGGTGCTCGCGTCGCTGTGGGTGGATGTGGAGGGGTCGGACACGGTCCGGTGCCGAACGATTCCGAACTCGTATGTGCCGAGTTGTTTGGGGGCGGGGAACATGGAATCAGTAGGAATCGCTTTGCGAGGCGCCCATCAAAATGCCACCATGACCGCGGACGTCCTCTCGATGGGGGCCGCCTATATCGGTGGCGTTGGGGTCCAATCAAGCAGATCAGACTATGGATCCGACAAATACACTCGGCAAATAGGCTCCACAGGGGGGATGGGCTTTGCTTGGCAGGCGAGTAGTGCCCTCCTATTCGACGGAGGGGGTGACGACCAATACCACTTAGGGTCATATGCCCAGACGATTCGCAACGGCGTCGCCTTGTTTAGAGATGAAAACGGTACCGATTTTTATTATTTAAGCAATGTCGGGTTCGGCCATGCATTGGAACCGGCCTACGCTGAATTCCTTGATACCGGCTCACATTTCGACAGCTACGGAGGCCGATTCGCCGCAAATGTGGTCGCTTCTAATAACGCATCTTGGTCGCAGAGCTGGGGGAACGGCCAGGATAGGTAACCACACACATCGGCGACGTCCCAGTTCCGATGATATCATGTACCGGTTCCATCAAATTGGCCATGAATGCGGCGGATTGCTGACTCGGGCGCCACTTACGCTCTCGAGGCAACCCTGTTTAGCGTCGTCATACTTGCAGGAGCGTCATTTATCCTAACATATAGCCAGCCCACGTCTTCGACCGATAGAATCTGGATAGATCTTGACCAAGCTGTCCGTCACAGCCTGGTCCAAGAATCGGTTGGGCCTAACCGCATGCCGGCCTGGGGGAAAGATCGTTGGGAATCCCACCTTAACCTTGCGGTACTGGGCGAACCTAAGCGACTCCTAAGTGGACTTCGATCTCACCTGCCCCCGAGCGTCGAGACTTCCGTCTACCTCCACAATCCTAGTTGGAAAGGATATCCCCACTCGCTCTGGATTGCTGGGGAGGACGATGAGTATTCGTCGGGTGAACGAACCTCTTCCTCCCTCCCTTGGATCCCAGATTGGCGCCAAGGAGATGCGTTTCCTGTAATTACACCGATTCCTGAGGCGAAGCACACGGAGTTCCTTGCAAGTTTTGCGCATGGTAGTAGGAGTTCGATGAACGCAGACCCTCACGTCCGAGCCGAAGTCTCGCTTAGTCTCCTGGGTAGTCGGATACAGTTGGCGTCTACTGCGCCTACTGCGCTGCACAGTTCATCGCCCATGGTGAGCACTAATTGCATATCGTCTGAGAGTGCGAAATGGAATTTGCATTGGCCGCCGCCTGGGGCAGACGCCATAGAATTCAATCTATTGTCACCCGAAAGCTTGCTTACGGGAGCAAATCTAACATTCTTTATTCCGGCTGGGTGGGCTTACGACGAAACAACAACAGCCATTCATGCCGACAAACCCACCCACTGGACCTGGCCCCCCACCGCCCGCGAGGCCTACCCCGGCGGCCCGCTCATCCTCGAGACAACCTATCTCGGCGGGGACGAGGAAGCCACGGACCCCACGTGCTTCCCGCTTGCGCTCACGCCTCCCGCGAATCCTTCGGACCCGTACCAGGTCTTCACGCTCACCCTCGGCAACACGCGCCACGACGGCGCGCGAATCGTCTCGGGCGGGAGCCTCACGCGCCAGCACCTCCTCGTGCCGCCGCCCGGCGGGTCGGTGCCGGGCGCGTGGCCGGCGCGCAGCTGGGCGCAGGTCCCGTACCCCCTTGCGGGCGACGGGGCCGAAAACCTCGTGGGCCTCGTCGTCGCGGCGCCCTCCGGCGGGTCCGCGCGCGTGCGGGAGATCACGTTCCACGCCTCGCTTCCGGAG
>DATLGO010000019.1 GCA_035540375.1 Candidatus Thermoplasmatota archaeon | reverse complement strand
GTCTTCGAGATCCTCTCGGTCGAGCCTGTCGAAGCGCCCGCGCCCGCCGTCGTGCGCGTGCCCGTGCAGGGCCGCGAGCGCGCGATGCCGCCGCCCGCGCCCGAGCCCGTCGCGGACGAAACGGCCGTCGAGGCGCCCCCCGCGCCGGAGCCCGTCGCGGAGCCCGCGCCCGAGGCCCCCGTCGCCGCGATGGAGGCGGCCGTCGATACCGCCGCGGAACCCGCGCGCGCAAACGTCGTGCGCGACCTCTTCGGGAAGCTGAAGCTCCCGCGCCGCCGCACCGACGACGCGATGCCGCCGCCCGCATCCGAGGCCGAGGACGAGGCCCCGAAGGCCGCGCCGTTCGGCCTCGGGAAGCTCCGGTTCCCGCGCCGCGCGGCCGAATCCGCCGACGCAGCGCCGGCGGAGGCCGCGGAGACGAAGCCCGCGAAGTCGCTCGCCGAGCGCCTCCCGAAGCTCCCGTCGATCAAGCTCCCGAAGCGCGTCGCGAAGCCGCCGCCGCGCGACCCCGATCTCAAGGAGGTCATCCCGCCGGCCCCGCGCGCGACGCTCGCGGAGCGCCTGAAGCGCCGGCTCGCGAAGGACGAGACGCCCGTGCCGGCCGCGCCCGCGCCGGAAGCGCCCGTCGAGGCGCCTCCCGCGCCCGAGCCCGAACCGGTCGCCGCCGCGCCCGAGCCCGCCGCGCCCAGGCCGCGCGCGCCGTTCGCGCCGACGCCCGAGCTCCTCGCGACGGTGGGCGAGCGCGCCGACGCCGTCATCGCGCGCGCCGTCGAGCGCCGCGTCGAGGTCACGCTTCCCGAGGCCGTCGAGGCGCGCGTCGAAGCCGCGGCGGCGGGCGAGGCCGAGGCGGCGACGAGCGTTCCCGTCGAGCGCGTCGAGCCCGTTCCTGAGCCGTCGTTCGCGCCCCTCGAGCCCGCGCCGTGGGAGGACCGCCTCGAAGCGGTGCTCGCGGCGCGCGGGTCGACGAAGCGCTGACGCTACGCCTTCGAGAGCCGCTCGGCGACCGCCTTCACCTGGTCGATGGACTGCGCGGGCCGCGGCCACGGGAGCGCGTGGATGGGCGCGCCGCCGTCGCCCTTGCGCCGCGGCACGACGTGCACGTGCACGTGCGGCACCTCCTGGCCCGCCGCGGGGCCGTCGTTCACCGCGAGCGTCGCGCCTTCCGCGCCGAGGGCCGCGGCCTGCTTGCGGGTCGCGACCGCGATGGCGCGCGCGAGCGCCGCCGCGGCCGCGTCGGGGAGGTCCTGCACGCGCACGGCGTGCCGCTTCGGGATCACGAGCGCGTGCCCCTCCGCGAGCGGGTGGATGTCGAGGAAGACGAGCGTCTCCGCGTCCTCGTGGATCTTCGCGGCGGGGATCTGGCCCGCCACGATCCTGCAGAAGATGCAGTCGGCCATGCCGCCCGCATGCCCGCCCCGCCGCAAAGCCGTTCCTCCATCGAGGACTGCGCGGGCACGTTCAAGGGGGCCCCCGTTCCGATCCGCGCGGCATAGAGTCCTTCAGGGTCGCCTCGCGCAAGGGCCGCTTCCACGTCGCGCCGGACCTCGTGATCGAGGACGCGACCGGCCGCCGGGCGGGCCGCTACCGCATGCACGTGACGAAGCCGGGCGAGTTCGACCTCGACGGCGCGCGCTTCGAGCTCACGCGCGAAGGCCTCCTCGTGCCGCGCTTCCACGTCGCGCACGAAGGCCGCCGCCTGGCGACGCTCGAATACAACCTCGTCTCGGGCGCGATGACGATCGAGACGACGGACGCGCGGCGCTTTGCCGTCGCGCGCGAGGGCGTCATGCTCCCGCACCTCACGGTGCAGCACGACGGGCGGCCCGTCGTGGAGGTCGAGGCCGAGCGCCTCTTCGGCCGCGAGACCCGCGCGCGCCTCCACGACGCGCCCGGCGTCGACCGGCTCACCGCGACGGCCATTCTTGGCCTCGTTCTCCACGCGCGCGCGAGCCTCAACCTCGTGCTCGGGGCCGCGGGCGGGGCGGGCGTGATGGCGCCGGTGTAGCGGGGCCCGAGACCAGCTCGGAATTCAGCTCCACAGGCGACTTCGGAACCCCTCGAAATCCACGCCCGTGATCCAGATTTCCCGCCGGGATCGCCTGCCGAACTCGTAACGATGCAAATCGGGCTCCGCGCGCGGCGAGCCGCCCAGCGCGCGGCGGCGTCAAATGGAACGATCAACGCCGGACGGTCAATGTTTCGCGGCGAGTTCGTCTGTATGCACGAGTCCAGGCTCCGTCGGTCAAGGCGACTCAAGACCAACTCGCGCTCGTGAAATTCCCGAAGTCCACACCCGTGAAGAAGACCTCATCAGAGTTCAGGCCAACCGAAGCCGACGACATTTCGAACCTGTGCAGACCCGGCTCCGCCAGAGGAAACGCGTTCTTGAAGGGCGTCCAAACGCATACACAGTTCACGCGTGAACCCTCGGGACGCGTCCAGTGCAGCTTTGTCGCGGCGTTTGAGGAAAACTCGTTGTCAACGACAGAAACCGCTTTGAAAACCCCAGCCCAACGACCTGCGAAAAGATGATCGAGGCTCGAAGGACCATGGAACCTCGCACCCGCCACCGGCGTATGGGCCTCGACTTGAACATCCCCGCGAAAATCGTGGGAGAGGTAGAGGAAGACCGAATCGCCTGTCTCAAGTTCTACGAGCTCAACATCGCCGGGCCCCCGGATCTCATACGTCCAGTGTGAAACGTTTCCAGCAACCCATAGGAGACTTTGGAACGTCCCCCAGTGAGGCCCATTTTGAAACCCCCCGATCGGCATCCGATTGAAGCTCGGGTCCAAGAGGTCCAAGTCCCCGCCCTGGAAAGAGGACGCGCCCCACTCGGCCCGCACACCTTCTTTGTAGAAGGTATGCCCCGCTCCAAACGCGATGTCGGTCAAGTGTGCGGCCACCGTGGGCGACCCCACGTCGTAAGCGTACAACTCGCCTCTGAGCCAACCCGGGGATCCCTCTCGAAGACTCACCCAAAACCATCCTGGGCCCTCGATGGCGCCGGAGGCGAGAACGATCTCCATCTCCGACGCTTCCGCGCGCACGCCTGCGCCCGGGAACGCGATGGCTACCACCAGGACAATGACGAGGAGTCTCAATAGGAGGGACGGGCCACCTATTACGGCCGGCATGAAACGCAACGCTCCCAAGTTCTCTCCTCCGCCCAGACATGTGCGCCAGGTGCGCAATGACCTTCGACGTTCTTGGTCTCAGCGCGAGCCCGGACAGAGAGGTGGGATCCGCCTGAATAAATGTGCCCGTCCGGCTCATTGTGCCAGGTACCCCGGTTCGGCACCTCAACACCCCACGAACCAAGGCCGTATTCCGCCGAGGGTTTGCTGCAAGGGGCAGGCCACGTCGCCAAATCCGGCTCCAAGATCGGAGCGCAGGAGGCCCCCGCGACGTTTTCATTGCGACGATGGAGCGTGATGTCTCCTTCAGTTTCCTCCACGGTATACCAACCCCCCGAGTAAGGATGCTGATGCCACTCTGCCCCCGAGGGCGCCGCGGGCGGCGCGGGCGTGATGGCGCCGGTGTAGGGTGGCGCCGAACAGGCTACGGGGACCGTCCCTTCAGGGGTCCGGAGAGGAATTCGCTGTATTCAACCCACAGCGTTACACAATGAGTGCCCACCACCGCGACTTTCCCCGCAGAGCAACTCGAAACTTGACACGGAGTCGTGGGGCTTGTGGCTTCGCCATGAAAGGATGGCCACCTCCTCACATCCGGGAAAGTGCGCATCCGACGTCTGCCCCGTGTTCGTGAGCGATGGCGCTGGAACTCCGTGGCCAACGGGCTGCGGCGCCCGAATGGCCAGGAGTACACGTCCATCGTCTCGAGCCCGAGGTCGTTCCCGCTTATCGGGCAGTCGTTTGCGGGGAGCCTGTGGGGTTATGCCTGTCTCCGGCCACGAGATCCGGGCGCGCGATCGCGCGCTTCGAGTACAAGCAGCAGGATCGAGGATTCCGACTCAACTCCACAAGGCGCTTCGGAAACCACCGAAATCCAACCCCGTGATCCAGATCTCGTCGATCTGGGACTCGCCCGCCGAAATCGTCGAGAACTCGAAACGGTGCAAACCGGGCTCCGCGCGCGGCGACACCGGACCACCCTCCCAGGCTGGATACCACACGCACGGACACGCCCGCACGACGCCCTTGGAGTCCGTCCACTTCAACTCTGTCGTCGGCTCCCCGAACCCAAGATCGCGAAGCCCGACGAAGCTATGCAGGGATTTGACGAGGTACCCGCCCGCCGAAAGGCCTTCGAAGCGCAGCTCCTTCACGGCATCCGGCTGGACGCGCGCGCCTGCACCGACATAGGCCTCGATCGCGAGCGGCGCCTCGAAATCGTGCGACAAGTATAGGAACGAACTGTTCCCCGTCGCGAGCTCCCCGATTTCGAGCCCATGACCCCGAATCTCGTAACGCCAACTCGATACGTTCCCCGCGACCCAGACCAAAGCTTGGTTCCAACCACCGCCGCCAGTCTTGTAGCCTGAAACGAAACCGTCGGGCCACGGCGCCGTCAAGACTTCCGTATTCTCGCGAAATTCGTGATTTTCGGTCGCGATCCGGATCTGCTCTTTATAGGTCCCCCCTGTCACGATGAACCGTGATCCATGCGCGAACGGTGGACCGTGGCCGTACGCCCAAACACTGAATTCGAAGGTCGAGCCCACCGGCGTCCGTGCGGTCACCCAGATCCATCCCGGTCCCGCGAGACGCTCGGAAACGATCGTTAACTCTTTCGAGTCATCCGCGTGCCCGGCAATGACTGCCCGATTGACGAAGAGGAGAGACAGAACCATCGCGGGGGCCAAGGCCCTCTCGAGGTTGCGACCGTTCAGGACGAGCACCTCAGGCAGCGCTCCCACTCCCTATCGGCCTCGGGACGCGCTTGCGCAAGCGGCACGCAATGACCGCTCCCATCGTCATGGTAAGTCTCCAAGTTCACCCCACGTTGGTGACCGCTCACGTAAAGGTTGCCTCCCGACCAATGCGTGCCACCGTCCGGAATCGGGACAAACACGCTCCCGAGCGAATATCGCCCGTTCTCCGACGAGGGACATTGACTCGAGAGGGTTCCCGTCCCTGCCCAGAAGGCGGCGACACACGGGCCCCCTTCGACCGGACGATAGTTGTAGGGTTGTACGTAGGCACCCTGCCCCGTCATCAACTGCACCGTGCTCAAATCAAGCGAGTGCGGATTCTCGTTCCAATAGGCGCCCATGGGCAACGGGACCCAGGTCGCCTCCCCTGCCGGTCCCTGAGTGCACGCGCTCGCCGAAGGAATCGACAGGATCAGCAATCCTACGACGAAAGTCACGAACGCAACAGCTCGGCCTGCGACCATCATTTCACCCGCACTGCAAGAACAGCTGGCCGGCGCCGCCATTGTAGTAGTCTTCTCGGACGACGTGCGCAACCTTCGAATCATCGAGATCGAACGTCACCCAGCTTTCGATCGGATAATCGAAGCAGACGTTTTGGGCCGGCGATCTTGAAACGAGGTCGATGAAAGTGACCGCCGGGTTCCCGCAACCCACTTTTTCGCTCGACGTCATCGGTTTTTGGATCTTTACGCCGTCCACGTAGATTCGGCTCGTCCAGCTCGCGTGGAGATCGACACAATGCGGTCCCACGACGGCGACACGAGCGGCAGGGCAGATCGCGGCCAGGCAGTAGGCGTTCGGACCCACCGGCTCATTGTTGATGTATGGCCACGTCCACACGTACGGGAAGTAGGCATCCGCCTTCGCCCCCGTGTTCGTCAGCGTCGGCGCCCGGAACTCCTCGCGCACGTCCGCGGAGCCCGTGTCCCAGTAGTACACGTCCATCGTGTCGAGCTCAAGGTAGTTGCCGCTCTTCGGGCAGTAGTCCGCGTACCCCGTCGGGTTGCAGTCGACG
>DATLGO010000018.1 GCA_035540375.1 Candidatus Thermoplasmatota archaeon | reverse complement strand
GCCCTCGGCCCCGCCCAGCCCGCCCCGGCGTGCGCGGCGGCCCCGCCGTGCGGCTACATCTATCCGCTCATCATCATCGACCTCGACGGAGGCACCGACGTGCGCGACCTCGGGGCGGCGGGCCTCGAGGTGAACGGGAAGCTCACGTTCACCTTCGACGCCGTCAACGAGGGCTTCGCGGTGAACGACCCCGCGCAGGACATCGTCGTCACCTTCGAGTTCCCGCGCAAGCCCGCGTGGGCCGACGTCGCGATCGAGCCGCGCGAGATCAAGATCCCCATCTCGCCGCAGTACCTCAAGCCGGACGCGTCGAACGCGCAGCAGGTGCAGGGCACCTACGTGTACGAGGTCCCGGTCAAGGTCTCGTTCAAGATCGTCGGCCAGCCGGTCGTGCCCACGGGCTACGACCACGCGAAGCTCCTCGTCTTCGCGAAGAGCACGGAGAGCGGCCTCTACAAGGCTGCCTACGGCATCAAGCAGGTCAAGGTCCGACCCGAGGGCGCGGTCGACGCGAGCACGATCGAGGACCCGCTCGCCGGCCTCGCGCCCGTCGACCTCGCGCCGCAGGCGTTCGCGCCGATGACGCGCAACCTCACCTCGGGCGCGCGCCTCGCGCTCGAGCCGCCCGCGCTCGTCGAGCCCTGGCGCCCCGCGGCCTGGAAGCTCAAGGTCGAAGGCGTGGACCCGGGCCCGGGCCACCTCGCGGCCGCCCTCTACGGCCCCGACGGCGCGCTCCTCTACTCGACGGGCGCCCGCGACGTCGCCGGCTCGCTCGCGTTCAACCTCACGCTCGCGAAGGCCGGACGCTACACGCTCGTCGCCGTCGCGGACGACGCGGCAGAGCGCTTCGCGATGGGCGCCGTCGCGTTCGCGTTCGACGCGGGCCCCGTCGAGGCGAAGGCCGTGCGGTACCCGTCCATCTACAAGGCGTCCTACACGGAGCCCGTCAACCAGTTCGCGACGCGCAGCGACAACGCGGGCTACCAGTACGAGAAGTGGATCCCGCTTCCGGTCCACAAGGGCGCGGCGGGCGGGAACGTCGCGTTCAGCCTCGCGACGCAAGGCCAGCGCGCGCTCGACCGCGGCCTCGCGAACCTCGCGGTCTCGGTCGTGGATCCGAACGGGGCGACGATCCTCACGGGCACGATCGATCCCGCGAATCCCGCGAAGCGCTTCAACGTCGGCGCCTTCCCGGGCGAGGGCCTCTACTTCCTCCGCGTCCAGGGCCTCGGCCTCCTGCCGCCCGGCCCGGGCCATCCCGAGTACAACCTCGCGGTCGAGGTCACGTACGACGACAAGCCGATCCTCCTTCCCGACGCGCGGTCGAAGGGGCCGGTCACGGTGCAGGCCGCGGGCTACAACTGGACCGCGCCGTTCACCGAATCGCCCGCCCTCTGGGCGGCGCTCGAGGCCACGACGGCGACGAGCGCGATCGTGGGGAAGGCGCCGCTTGCGGGCGACCTCCTCGTGAGCGCGCACCTCACGGACCTCGACGGGAATCTCGTCGCGGCGAGCGCGTTCGCGCGCGCGAAGGGCGCGGCCCCCGCCTTCTCGACCACGTTCCCGCGCGCAGGCGAGTACCTGCTCACGCTCTTCGTCGCGACCCCGCACGCGCGCGGCGCGGCCGCGCCCATCGTGGAGCCGACGCCCGTCACGTGGCGCGTGCGGACCGTCGGCGCCGACCTTCCCGAGGTCACGCTCCCGACCACCTTCGCGCTCGCCTCCCGCGGCCAGTCCGCGCAGCCCTTCGGCCTCGAGGACGCGACGGGCCGCGCCGTCCTCGCGGTGCCCGTCCCCGTCTTCGCCGACGGGAAGGGCCAGTTCACGTTCAAGGCCTCGCCCGCGGGCGTCGCGGGAAGCGTCCCGATCGTCCTCGCGCTCGAGGACCGCGCGGGCGGCAAGGTCAAGGAGGCGACGGGCGTCGGAAGCGCCTCGCTCGACCTCGCGGGCCTCGCGCCCGGCGACTACACGCTGCTTGCGCGCGCCCGCACCGCGGACGACATCACGTTCGAGGCAGCGGGCGAGATGATGTACGTGAATGCGCCCGTCGACGGCGTGCGCGGCTACGTCCCGCCCGTCGAGACGCCTTCGCAGGGATTCGCGATCCCGCATCCCGCCCTCGCGGGCGGCCTCGCGCTCGCGGCGGCTGCCCTCGCGCTCCGCCGCCGCGCTTAGCGCCGCCACCGCTCGAGGACCGCGCGGCCCGGATGATCGCGCGGCAGCTTCTCGGCGAGCGCCGTCGCGCGCCGCGTCGTCGAGGCGCGCCGCTCCAACACGACGTAGCGCTCCCGCCCCTCGTGCGCGCGCGCCACGAGGCCAAGCGCCGCGAAGCGGCGCAGATACCCGGCGACCGTGTGCCGCGAGAGGCGCTCGCGCCGGGCGATCTCGCGCGCATGGAGCCAGGGTTCCTTCGCGACGGCCTTCAGCACCGCGGCGCCCTCGCGGGGCGCAAGCAGCGTCGCGACGCGGCGCTCCCAGGCGTCGAACCCGGGCGGGAAGTAGAACCGGCGATGGCCCCACCGCTCCGAGAGCGCGCGGCGGCGCGACTCGAGCTGGGCGAGGTGGTAGCGCGCCGTCGCGTGCGAAAGGCCCGCGGCCTCGGCGATGTCGACGATCGCGCTTCCCGGGTGCGTCCGCAGGAAGATGATGATCTCCTCGCGCGCCGTCACAGCGTCTTCCCCATGTACGCGCCCGCGCGCTCGTACCCGTGCTTCGCGTAGTACGCGCGCACGCCGACGCCGCTCGTGACGAGAAGGCGGCGGTAGCCGGCCCCGCGCGCGATGGCCTCGGCTCGCTCGAGGAGCCTCGCGCCGAGGCCGCGGTGCTGGAGGGCGGGCGAATCGCCCGGCGCCGCGCCGATCGGGACTTCCGAGCCGTAGACGCGCAGCTCGCGCAGGAACGCGGCGCCCTCCGCCTCGGGACGCCACACGCGCGGCCCGGGCTCGCGCACGCGGACGAAGCCGAGGATCGCGTCCGCCTCGACGTCCTCGATGCTCGCGAAGTGCTCAACGCCGCCTGAGGCCGCGTAGCGGCGCTCGACGAGCGCGACCTCGCCGTCCGAGCGCGGACGGCGCCCGGCCTCGCGGCAGCGGATGCAGCGGCAGCGCGAACCGTCGCGCGCAAGCTCGGCGAGGACGAGCTGCCGCAGGTTCAGCTTCTTCACGCCCGCCGCGATCTCCGTCGACGGGATGTCCCGGTCGATGCGCTGGATCCGGCACCAGGGCTCGACGAAGCGCCGCTTCGCCTCCGCGAGGAGCTTCGCGCAATAGGCCTCGTCGACGGGCTCGAACCTGCCGCGCGCGTGGAGAAGCGCGAGCGGCGTCCCCGGGATGACGAGCGTCGGGTAGATCTTCAGCATGTCCGGGCGGAAATCGGGATCCTGGAACATGCGGCGGAAGGTCTCGAGGTCGCTTTCGTAGGAGGAGCCCGGGAGCCCCGGCATCACGTGCGCGCAGAGCTTGAGGCCCGCGTCCTTCACAAGCGCGACCGCCTCGATGCTCTCCGCGAGCGTGTGGCCGCGGTTCGTCGCGGCGAGCGCGCGCTCGTCCGTCGTCTGGAGGCCGAGCTCGATGCGCGTCGTCCCGTAGTCGAGCGCGAGGTCGAGGTGCTCGCGCTGCGCCCAATCGGGCTTCGTCTCGATCGTGAGCCCGATCATGCGTGCGTGCGCGTCCTCGTTCGCGCGCATCGCCTCCTCGAGCGTCGCGGCGCGGTCGGGCCGGTGGCCGCCCCATGCGTTCATCGCATCGAAGGCGGCCTTGAGGAACGCCGTCTGGTACGCGGGATCGCGCGCCGTGAACGTGCCGCCCTGCACGATGAAATCCACCTTGTCGACAGGGTGCCCCGTCGCGTGCAGGTCCTCGAGGCGCGACGCCGTCTGCGCGTAGGGGTCGAACGCGTGCCGCAGCGCCCGCCGCGCCGCGGGCTCCTTCCCCGTGTAGCTCATCGCCGTGCCCCATTCGGGGCCGCCCGGACAGAACGTGCACTGCCCGTGCGGGCACGCCTCCGGGCTCGACTGGATCGTGACGATGACGACGCCCGACAGGCTCCGCGTGGGCTTCGTGCGCAGGAGGCTCTCGAACCGCGCGCGCTCCTCGCCCGTCGCCGCCGAAAGCAGGTCCGCGTTCGACGGCACCGCGTCCAGCTTGTAGGCTTCCGCGAGCTCCACCTTGAGCCGCTGCACGTCCGCCGCCGTCGGCGACGCGAGGGCCGCCAGGCGCGCGAACGCCGCGCGGACGACCGGGTCCGGGAGCTTCATGTAGGCCATGCGCCGATGCGCCGCTCAGAGCGGCGATGCCTGAAATAGCTTGAGGACCGCCGCCCGTCGATGGGCGTCGGGTCCCGAGCGCCGGGCGTCGGGACCGGGCGCCGGGTGTCGGGACCGGGTGCCGGGAGTCGGGACCGGGACCGGGACCGGGACCGGGCGCCGGGATTCGGGACCGGGTCTCGGGACCGGGACCGGGCGCCGGGATTCGGGACCGGATCTCGGGACCGGGGCGTCGGGTGTCGGGACCGGGCTTCGGGACCGGGAGCCGGGTGCCGGGCGCCGGGCGTCGGGTCCGGGTGTCGGGCGTCGGGTCCGGGTCCGGGAGCGGGTCCGGGACCGGGACCGCAGCCAGTGCGCGCGCCCGGTTCGGAAGGTTGACCGGCGCAGGAGGCAGCCACGCGCCGCCACACAAGCGCTCGCGAAGGGGGCCAAGAACCCCGGGCACTGTACGAGAAAGCAACGCGGGTTTGGGTCGGGGGTCCAGGGGGCGAGAGCCCCCTGGTCCACGGGAGGGGCCGCGGCGTTACGCCGCCGCGGCGAGCACGAATCCAGAGGTTCGTGCGGATCCAAGGGAGGGGGCGGATAGCCCCCTTCCTTGGCACGGAGTCGCACGAGCCCGCAGGCTGGTGCGACGGAGTGCCCGCTGTAAAGCCCCGTACCCCTAAGCTCTCATGATGCTCACGAGGAACATCGTCATCGCGACCATCGCGCCCACGGTGGCGGCGATGACGGCGACGATGCCCTGGATGACCATCTCGCGGTCCCAGACGACCGCGTCCTGGCCGAAGAGGTTCGTGACGAGGCTCGTGAAGACCACGAGCGCGAGGACGCCCACCATCGTGAGCGCGAGCCCGATCTTGCGGCTCTTGCCGGCGCCGAAGTAGGCCGTGAAGAGGCCGGCAAGGAGGATGAAGAAGCCGAAGCTCAGGACGAGGATCGAGGCGAAGGTGTCGGCGAGGGCCATGGGTGCCAGCTCAGAAGCGCGTGCCGGTGAGCGTCTTCGTGTCCATGACGCCGTCGATCGTGCGGATCTTGTTGACGATGATGTGGCCGAGCGTGTCGAAGTCGCTGCCCTCGATCTTCGCGATAAGGTCGTACTCGCCGAAGAGCGGGTGGAGTTCGACGATCTCGGGCACCTTGAGGAGCGCGTTGTAGACCTCGTGCTCCTTCGAGGGAGCGGCGCTGATGAGGACGAATCCCACGGCCATTTCCGACACCGACGCCGCGAAATGGGGGGGTCCGTATTTGACGATTTCGTACCGTTCGGCGGCGAGGGCGGGCGCGCTCCGGCGTTCGTCCGGGTCACGCGTGGTCCGCGCCGACCGCCTCCGCGACGGACGCGAAGCCGTCGCGCGCGAGGAGATCCGCGAGCCCCTTGTTCACCCGCTTCGCCGTCGCCGGCCCGCCGTAGATGAAGCCCGTGTACAGCTCGACGAGGCTCGCGCCGGCGCGGATCTTCTCGTAGGCGTCCCGCGCCGTGAACACGCCGCCGACGCCCACGATGGGGATCGCGCCGCCGGTCGCGCGCCACGCCTCGCGCACGAACGCGGTTGCGCGCTCGCGAAGCGGCGCGCCCGAGACGCCGCCGGGGCCCTCGATCGCGCGCGCGAGGCCCTCGCGCGAAAGCGTCGTGTTCGTCGCGACGAGGCCGCTCACGTCCGCGGCGCGCGCGACGTCGAGCGCGTCGGCGAGCGCCTCGGGCTCGAGGTCGGGCGCGATCTTCACGAGGATCGGCGGCGGCTGTCGCCGCGCGGCCGACGCGAGGTCGCGCGCGCGGGCCTTCAGGGCCGTGAGGAGCGCGAGGAGCGGCCCGCGGTCCTGCAGCGCCCGCAGGCCGGGCGTGTTCGGGGACGAGACGTTCACGACGACGAAGTCCGCGTGCGGGAACACCTTCTCGAGCGTCGTGACGTAATCCTTCACGGCCTCCTCGTTCGGCACGACCTTCGCCTTGCCGATGTTCACGCCGACGGGGATGGGGAGGCGCCCCGCGCGCGCGAGGCGCTGCGCGGCCGCGTCCGCGCCCGCGTTGTTGAAGCCGAGTCGGTTCAGGAGCGCCCTGTCCTCCGGCAGCCGGAAGAGGCGCGGCTTCGGGTTCCCCGGCTGCGCGACGCTCGTCACGGTCCCGACCTCGAGGAAGCCGAATCCCAGGCTCGGGAAGGCGGCCGCCATCCGCGCGTCCTTGTCGAAGCCCGCGGCGAGGCCCACCGGGTTCGGGAAGCGGAGGCCCCACACCTGGGACTCGAGCCGCGGGTCCTCGAAGCGGTAGAGCGCCGCCACCGCCTTGAGGGCCCGCGGGCTCCGCGCAAGCCCCTCGAGGCGGCGCGCCGCGAACTCGTGGGCCCGCTCCGGGTCCACGCGGAAGAGGATCGGACGCGCGACGCCGTACAGCACGCGCCGCGCAAGGCGGGCCCCACAAATCAGGGCTTCGGCCCGCCGCGGCCGCAAACGGCGGTCGACGGACACGGGAAGGGGCCCCTGGACCCGGAGGGGTTCACGCGCCCCGCCCGGGCATCCGCCCACGGGCCGGGTGAAGGCGGAGGCCCGGTTGCGCACGGGCCCCGGAGAACGTTGTCGGCGGGGGTCCAGGCGGACGAAGCATTCAAGAGGGCATAACCCGCATCGGACCCGCCGGGAGGTCTGGCATGCGGCGATCGACGAAGCTCCTCGCGCTCACCCTTGCGACGATCCTCCTTGCGGGGTCCTGGCTCGCCCTCGGCGCCGGCGCGCTCGCGGACGAACGCGATTCCAGCGATCCCGCCGTGGGGATGCCCCGGCGGGGCGACGTCGTGAGCTACGTCCTCAACGTCACCGAGGACGGCGGCCCCTCGAGGTTCTACGAGATGACCTTCACGTGGGCGGGCCCGGTCGTCGAGCGCGACGCCCTCGGCGTCCCCACGACGGGGGACCTCCTCGTCGGGTCCATCCGGGCGCTCGACCACGATGCCGCGGCGCAGCCGTTCCGGCTCGCCTTCCGCGGCGGGTCCGTCGCCCCCTTCGCGGTCGACGTCACGCACTTCACCTCCGTCAGCGGGACCGAACGGACCCTCTTCGTTCTCGAGGTCCCGTACACGCACTCCCTCCTCGGCCAATACCGCACCTACGCCTGGTGGGGCCCGCTCCAGTGCCTCGCGCGCGCCGCGTGGCAGGGCGGCGAGGTCGAAGGCTTGGCCCGGCCGTACACCGAAGCCTGCCCCGACCCGCGCACGCGCGCGCCCTTCGCCACCCTGGCGGGTCCCTCGTGGGAAGGCGCCACCCTCGACCCCATCGGCTGGGAGACGGTGGCCGCGGGCGCCGCGTTCCGCTACTCCGCGGGCGCCTTCGACGTCCGACAGGGTCGCGAGCGCCACGACTGGTGGCTCGCCCCCGGCGTCGCCTACCCCGCCCAGGCCGTCTTCGAGTCCGAGTCCGCCGGCCTCCGCGTGACCACGACGGCGACGCTGTCCGGCCTCGAGGCGGGCGATGCGCCCCTCCTCGCCCCCGCCGATCCCGCGCCCGCGCCCGAGCGGCGGCCGCGCGCCGAATTCGCCCCCCTCGGCCGCGAGGGCGCGGCCGACGGCGAGGGCGACGCCATCCGGTTCCCGTTGTCCCGCGCCGTCGAGGTGGCGCTCGAGGACCCGCGCGCGACGCGCTTCCAGGCCTGGCGCGAGGAGCATCCCGAGGCCCGCCTCGTCGTCGCGCGCTACGACGACCGCTCGAGCTTCGCCCGCGGCGACGCCGTCCAGGCGCCCGCCGCGCGCAGCTGGACGCTCACGTGGGCCGATCCCGCGGCCGGCGTCGCCCGCACGGTGTACGTCACGGAGCGCGCCACCTCGACCCTCGTCCCGGGCGCGCCGCCGAGCTACACCGTGAGCGACGGCTCGGAGTCGCGCCACGCGCCCTTCGACGTCTCGAAGCTCCCGACGACGGTCCTCACGCTCGAAAGCGCCGTCGCCGTCTGGAGGGCCGATCAACCTGCGTCCCTCCACCGGCCCCTCACGTTCATCGAAGCGCGGTGGGCCCCCGAGGGCGCCATCGTCGTCGTCGGCCACCTCAGGACCGAGTCCCAGCTTGCGGACGCCGGCATCGACAACGGGTACGAGCGCGCCCAGGTCGCGCTCGACGCGGCGACGGGCGCCGTCCTCTACGGCGTCGTTCTCGACCGCGACCACCGCTCCGAATTCGCCCCTTCGCGCATCGTCCTCCCCGTCGCGAAGGTTTCCCGCGGCACGGTCGCGAAGCCGACCGCCTCCGACGTTCCCGCCCCGCTCGCGCTTGCGGCCGCGGCCGCCGCGAGCCTCACGCTCCTCGCGCTCCTCGCGAACGGCGTCGGCGCGCTGCTTGCGCGCGGCCTCCTCGCCCCCCTCTACACGCGCCTCGCGAAGGGCGACGTGCTCGAGAACGACGCCCGCCAGCAGATCCTCGAGGCGATCCGCGAGCAGCCCGGCATCCACACCTCGGAGCTCCTCCGGCGCGTGCCGTGCGGCAACGGCGCCATGACCTACCACCTCGAGGTGCTGCACCGCACGAACCACGTCACTCGGGTCGACGCGGGACGCTACATCCGCTGGTTCGCGACCGGGTCCATCCCGCACGGCGAGATGACGCGCCGCTCGACGCTCCTTGCCGGGTCGTCGCAGGCCCTCTTCGACCTCGTCCGGGAGGAGCCCGGCCTGTCCCAGAGGGAGCTCGCCCGGCGCCTCGGCCTCACCCCGTCGGCCATCCATGCCGGCCTCGCGCGCCTCGAGCGCAAGGGGCTCGTCGAGAAGCGCCGTTTCGGCGTCGCGACGGGCGTCTACGCGTGCGAGGCGTAGCCGGGTAGGCTTTAAGAAGGGGGCCGGGGGTTCGCACCCCATGTTCCTTCTCACCACGTGGTTCGGGGCCTTCCTCGTCGAAGGCGACCGGATCGTGGACGAGCGCCTCTTCCCGCGCGACGCCCGCGCCCTGGCGGGGCTTCTCGAGCGGATCGAGCGCGGCGACGTCCTCGACGAGGAGAAGGACCTCGCGCGCCGTTCCGACGCGTTCACCGTCGCCGAGGAGCGCCTCGCCCGGCTTCCCGGCGCGCGCCTCGCCCTCGACGCCGACGCCTCCACCCTCCCCGACCTTGCGGGCCGAGCGTCCGACTGGGGCTTCACGACGGCCCTCCTCCACGACGCGAGCCTCGTGCTCGCGCGCGCGTCGCTTCGCCACGCCCTCGCGAAGCGCGACCTCCACGTCCTGCAGAGCGTCGACGCGATCGACGAGGTCATGGCGCAGGCGAACATCCTCTCCGAGCGCCTGCGCGAGTGGTTCGGCCTGCATTTCCCCGAGCTCGCGGATTCGGTCGCGCGCCACGAGGAGTTCGCGGCGCTCATCAACCAGCACGGCAACCGCGAGAGGATCGTCGCGGCGAAGCCCGAGCTCGCCCCCGCCGATCCGATGGGCGGCACGCTCGGCCCCGCCGAGGAGGAGGCGATCAAGGCCCTCGCGCGCGTCACGGCGAACCTCTACGGCCTGCGCGGCGACCTCGAGAAGTACCTCACCGAGAACGTCGCGATCATCGCGCCGAACGTCACGATCCTCGTCGGTCCCCTCGTCGCGGCGCGCCTGCTCAAGAGCGCGGGCGGCCTTGCCCGCCTCGCGTCGATGCCCGCGGGCACCATCCAGACGCTCGGCGCCGAGAAGGCGCTCTTCCGCCACATCCGGGAAGGCAAGAAGCCGCCGAAGCACGGCCACCTCTTCCAGGTTCCCACGATCCACCGCGCGGGCCGCCACCAGCGCGGCGCCCTCGCCCGCACGCTCGCGGCGAAGGTCGCCCTCGCGGCCCGCGCCGACGCGTTCACGCAGGACAAGACCGCGGGCGCCCGCCTCCTCGACGAGTTCGAGGCCCGGGCGCGCGAAATCGCCGCGGGCCGCAAGACGCGCCCGCGCCGGACCCCCGATCGCCGCGGCCCGCCCGAGCGCGGCGGCGGATTCCGCCGGGAAGGCGGGTTCCGGCCCCGCGAGGAGCGGGGCGGCTTCAGGCCCCGCGAAGGCGGACGTCCGTTCGCGCCGCGCGAGGAACGGGGCGGGTTCCGCCCCGCGGAGGCCGCGGGCGACCGGCCCTTCCGGCCCCGCGAGGACCGCGGCGGATTCCGGCCCCGCGAGGACCGGGGCGGCTACACGCCGCGCGAAGGCGGATTCAGGCCCCGCGAAGGCGGCGGCTTCCGGCCCCGCGAGGACCGCGGCGGATTCCGGCCGCGCGAGGGCGGCTTCCGCCCGCGCGAAGGCGGCGGCGACCGACCCTACCGACCGCGCGACGACCGGGGCCCGCCCCCGTCCCGCGAAGGCGGCTTCCGCCCGCGCGAAGGCGGCGGCGACCGACCCTACCGACCGCGCGAAGACCGTGGAGGCGGAGGCGACCGCCCCGGCAAGAAATACGACCGCCGCCGCGGAGGTGACCGATCGTGACGCGCGAGCTGTACGCGAACGTCGTCCAGCTCGAGGATTCCCGTCTCGCGACGCGGAACCTCGCGCCCGGACGCAAGGTGTACGACGAAGATCTCGTGAACGTGCGCGGTGACGAGTACCGCACGTGGAACCCCACGCGGTCGAAGCTCGCCGCCTACATCCTGAAGGGCGGCCGCTCGATGCCGATCGGGCCGCAGACGCGTGTCCTCTACCTCGGCGCGGCGAACGGCACGACGCCGTCGCACGTGAGCGACATCGCCTCGAAGGGCGTCGTCTTCAGCCTCGAGTTCTCGCCGCGCTCCTTCCGCGACCTCGTATCCGTCGCGGACCACCGATCGAACATCGTGCCCATCCTGGGCGACGCGTGGAGGCCCGATCGTTACCGCCGTTTCGCGGGCAACGTGGAGGTCCTCTACCAGGACATCGCGCAGCGGCACCAGGCCGCCATCTTCGCGCGCAACCTCCGCGTGTTCGCGCCCGCCTGGGGCATGTTCATGGTGAAGGCCCGCAGCGTCGACGTCGCGGCCGATCCGCGCGCGGTCTACGACCAGGTCGCGCACGAGGTCGAGCGCGATTCGGGCTACGCGCTCGTCGAGAGCGTCGACCTCGGCCCCTACGAGCGCGACCACGCGGCGCTTCTCTTCAAGCCGAGGACGGAGCGCGAGCGCCGGAACCGCTAAACGGCCGGCGGGCGGTCGCCGACCCGATGCGCGCCTCCGCCCTTGCGCTCGTCCTCGCGCTCCCGACCTTCGCCGGCTGCTTCGCCGCCATCGACGACCTGGAGAACGTCCCAGGCTTCCCGCACGGAACCTTGGTCGCGGGCCTCGATTGTCCCGAGCCCGTCGCGATCGTGAAGGGTCCGCAGATCACGGCCGCCTTCGGCGAGACCGCGCCCCACGCCCTCGAATACACGGGCGCGCCCGCATGCGTCCTCTGGCGCGGCGGCGTGGTCAAGGCCGACGTCGCGAGCCTCGCGATCGAGCCGCTGTTCGGTTTCTCCGAGGCCCGCGTCCGGTTCCTCGGCCTCAACGGGTCGTGGAGCGGCGACGACGGACGCCAGCGCTCCTTCGCGGGCGAGTCCGCGACGCTCGTCGGCGCCCCCACGCTCGCGATCGCCGGCGCGATCGCGATCGAGCGCGGAAACGTCGGCGGTTTCGACGGCACGAAGATCGTCGTCGAGATGCCGGCCGCCGAGAACGCGATCGTCGCCGAGGGCGGCGAGACGCGCGCGCCGATCCGCCTCGAGCTTGCAGAGCGGCAGCGCTTCGAGGGCATCGTGCTCGACCGTCTCGGGCGCGGCACGCTCGAAGTGGTCCGCGCCGAGGGTCTCGCCGTCGCGGGCGGGCGGCTCGTCGCGGCCGCGACGCGCGTCGACGTTCAGGAGGCGGACGTGGCCTGGACGCTCGGGTCCGGATCGGGCTGGCGCGTCGGGGAGCTGCCGATCCCTGGCGATCTCCAGGTGGTCGGCCAGGCGGAGATCGTGGCCGGGCCGAAGGGCGCCACCGTCGATGCGACGACCTCCGAATTCCACCACGCGCTCGGACCCGCGCTCGAAACCTCCGTCACGCTCGAGCCCGTCGATACCGTCCCACGCTTCGTCGCGAAGCGGGAGCAGGCGACCGCGATCTGGCTCGCGGCCCGCGAGGTTTCGGCCGTCGGCCAGGCCTACGGCGTGAAGACCCACGTCGCCGCCGCGGAGCCGGCCCTCCGCGCCTCGACCGGCCACTGGTTCGACGACCCCGCGATCACCCTCCTCGACGTTCCCGAGCTCATCATCCGGAATTTCCTGAACGCCGCGACGCTCTTCTTCCTCGACGACGCGCTCCGAACGACCACGATCCCGCCGAAGGGGACGCTCTACGTGCCGCTTTACGTGAACGCGACCGCGCCCCCCGGGGACTACACGGTGGACGTCGGGCTCGTGAATCCGTCCGGCAA
This sequence comes from Candidatus Thermoplasmatota archaeon, assembly GCA_035540375.1. Classification (NCBI taxonomy): domain Archaea; kingdom Methanobacteriati; phylum Thermoplasmatota; species Thermoplasmatota archaeon. The sequence continues at coordinate 35,519 of DATLGO010000018.1, read as the reverse complement.
GCCCGTCACGACGCGCGTCGCGATCCGGGTCGAGGGGTAGGATCGGCTAGCTTTATCGGAGAGGCCCGCCGTAGCCGCGCCATGGACCTCCGGGGCGCGACGGCCGTCGTCACGGGCGGCGCGGGCTTCATCGGAAGCCACCTCGTCGACGCGCTCGTCGCGCGCGGCTCGCGCGTCACCGTTTACGACAACCTGTCCACGGGGAGCCCGTCGTTCCTGGGCCACCTCGCGCGCAATCCCGGCGTGCGCTTCGTGCAGGGCGACGTCCTCGACGCGCGCTCGCTGCGTCCCGCCATCACCGGTTCGGACATCGTCTTCCACGTCGCGGCCGACCCCGACGTGCGCACGAGCTTCGAGCGCACCGCCGAGCACATGCGGCAGAACGTGACGGCGACGAACACGGTGCTCGACGTCATGCGCGACGCGGGCGTGAAACGCATCGCCTTCACGTCCACGAGCACGGTCTACGGCGAGGCGGCGATCATCCCGACGCCCGAGGGCTACGGCCCCCTCGAGCCCATCTCGGTCTACGGCGCCGCGAAGCTCGGCGCGGAGTCCCTCATCGCGGCGTACTGCCACACGTTCGACTTCCAGGGCGCGAGCTTCCGCTTCGCGAACGTCGTCGGGCCGCGCTCGACCCACGGCGTCACGTACGACTTCATCCACAAGCTCCGCGCGAACCCGAAGCGCCTCGAGATCCTGGGCGACGGCAAGCAGACGAAATCGTACGTCTCCGTCGCCGACACCGTGGAGGGGCTCCTCCACGCGGTCGAGCGGCAAACGAGGAAGTACGACGTCTACAACATCGGGAGCGAGGACGCCGTCGACGTGAAGTCGATCGCCGACATCTGCGCGTCGGTGCTCGGGCTCAAGGACGTCGAATACCGCTACACGGGCGGCGTCGACGGACGCGGCTGGCGCGGCGACGTCAAGGTCATGCGGCTCGCGATCGACAAGCTCAAGGGGCTCGGCTGGAAGCCGCGCCACACGAGCGCGGACGCGATCCGCCTCGCCGCCGTGGCGACCGCCGCGGATCAAGGTTAGGTACAAGAGGCCGGGATCCATCCTCGCCACAGTCGGGTCCGTGGGGTAGCTTGGTATCCTAGGGGCTTTGGGAGCCTTTGACCTCGGTTCAAATCCGGGCGGACCCACTCGCCGCGCGCGCGGCGTCGGAAGGAGCGGCGTGGCGGCGACGGGGGACATTGCGACGGATCGCGCGACGCGCCGCGAGTGGATCGGCCTGGGCGTTCTCTCGCTCACGAGCCTCGTCGTGGTCATGGACCTCTCGGTCCTCCACCTCGCCGTCCCCAGCCTCACGCGGGCGCTCGCCCCGTCGCCGGCGGAACTCCTCTGGATCGTCGACATCTACGGCTTCCTCGTCGCGGGGGCCCTCATCACGATGGGAACGCTCGGCGACCGCATCGGGCGGCGCCGGCTCCTGCGGATCGGCGCCGTCGCTTTCGCGCTCGCCTCGGCGATCGCGGCCTTCTCGTCGTCCTCCGCGATGCTCATCGCCTCCCGCGCGCTCATGGGGCTCGCGGGCGCCACGCTCGCCCCCTCCACGCTCGCGCTGCTGCGCAACATGTTCCGGGAGCGCGGCGACCTCACGACCGCGATCGCGATCTGGAGCACGAGCTTCGCGGTGGGCGGCATCCTCGGCCCGATCGTCGGCGGACTCCTGCTCGAGCGCTTCTGGTGGGGCTCCGTGTTCCTCATCAACGTCCCGATCATGGCGGCGCTCTTCCTCCTCGCGCCGCGGCTCCTTCCGGAATTCCGCCACCCGTCCGCCGAGCGGCTCGACCTCGCCTCCGCCGCGCTCTCGCTTGCGGGCGTCCTCGGCGTCATCTACGGCGTCAAGCGACTCGCGGAAGGGGATGCGGGGACCGCATCGGCCGTCGCGGTCGTCATCGGCCTCGCCCTCCTCGGCGCCTTCGTCCTCCGTCAGCGCCGCCTCGAGCATCCTTTCATCGACCTGCGCCTCCTGCGATCCACCCGCTTCGCGACGCTTCTCGTCGCGTTCATGTTCAGCGCGACGGTCATGTTCTCCATCTCCTTCTTCGGCGCGCAGTTCCTCCAGCTCGACCTCGGCTTCTCGCCCCAGGAGGCGGGACTCTGGTCCGTCCCCGGAGCGGCCGCCATCGTCGTGAGCGGCCTCCTCTCGCCCGCGCTGGGGCGGCGCTTCGACCACGCTCGCCTCATCGCCGCGGGCTACGCCTCCGCGGGCGTCGGTCTCGCGCTCTTCGTGCAGGCGTCGCTTGCGTCCGACCTCGCGCTCTACGTCGCGGCGTGGGTCCTGGTGGGCCTCGCGCTCGGACCGGTGTTCACGTTCTCGACGGAGCTCATCCTCCGTCAGGCGGCGCCCGAGCGCGCGGGATCCGCGGCGGCCGTGTCCGAGACGAGCGCGGAGCTGGGCGGCGCGCTCGGCATCGCGGTGCTCGGGAGCCTCGGCGTCGCCATCTATCGGCTGTCGCTCGCGGCGACTGCCCCGCCCGGCCTCGGCGCGGAGGACGCGCGCGCGGCCGCGGAGTCGCTCGCCCGCGCGCGCGAGATCGCTCGCGGACTTCCCGCCGACCTCGGGGAGCCGCTCCTCGCCGCCGCGAGGGCCGCCTTCGGCGAAGCCTTCGCGACCGTCGCCGTGGTGACGGCCATCGCCATGCTCGGCACGTCGATCGCGGTGGCGGTCGTGTTCGGGCGCGACCTCGACCGTCAAGCCTGAGGCGCGTGCTCGCGCTCCATCTTCCGCTCAGCGTCCGCGGCCGCGCGCGCGCCGGTTGCCGCCGCGAAGGTCGCGTCGACGAGGCGATCGATCCGCTTGAGGATCTTTTCGGGCGGGCCCTCGTCAACCTGCTCCTCGGTCGCGAAAACCGCCCGCGGCACGACCGGCACGCGGTAGTAGGCCATGAGCTGCGCGAGATGCGCGCGGACCTGGAGGAAGCTCTGGTCTCCGCCGCCCACCACGATGAACCCCGCGACCATCCCTTCGAGCTCCTTGTAGTCGATGTGCTCGAAGAGGTTCTTGACCGCGGAAGAATAGGAGCCATTGAACACGGGCGATCCCACGACCATCGCATCGGACGCGAGCACGCGCTCAACGACATTCCGCGTGGCGTCCGAGTATTCCGTTTCCCAGTCCTTGAACGGCTCGGGGGTCGTCGCCGCGAGGTCGAGGAGATCGGTCTCGCATTCCGGGTGCTCGTTGCGAGCGTGGTCGCGGGCCCGCTCGACGAGGACGCGCGTGCGCGACTTGCGTCGAGGGCTGCCGGCGATGAAGACGAGACGCATGGGGCATCGTGGACCCGATCTGGCTAACCACTTCCGGACGGGCCGTCCATCGGCGTTTTGCATCCCGAAGTCAATCATCCCGTCCATGCTCGTGCAATCGCTCCGTCAGGAGGGGCTGGGCTGCCTGACGCATCTCGTCGCGGACGAGCGCGCGGGCGAGGGCGTCGTGATCGACCCGGTGCTCGACGTCGGACCCGTCCTCGAAGCGGCCCGGCAGGCGGAGGTCGAGATCCGTCACGTGGTCGACACGCACCTCCACGCGGACCACGTGAGCGGCGTCCGCGCCCTTGGGCGCAAGACCGGGGCCGCGATCCACATGCCAGCGAACGCGGGCGTGCGCTTCGACCACGAGCCGCTCGCCGACGGCGACGCGATCGACGTGGGCGACGTCTCCCTCCTCGCGCGCCGCGCGCCCGGGCATACGCCGGAGCATCTCGTCCTGTTCGCGAGCGAGGCCGGCGCGCCCCCTTACGCCGCGTTCACGGGCGACACGCTGTTCGTCGGGAGCGTGGGCCGACCCGACCTCGTGGGCGAGGCGGATGCGCGGGCGCTCGCGGCGGACCTGCACGCGACGCTCTCGGGCGTCCTTGGACCCGTCGCCGACGGAACGATCGTCCACCCCGGCCACGGGCTCGGGAGCGCGTGCGGCTCCATCGCGAGCCCCCTCACCGTATCGAGCTTCGGTTACGAGCGCGCGACGAACGGCTTCCTCGGCGAGCGCGACCGCGCCGCGTTCACGGCGCGCGTCCTCGACGACCTTCCCCCGAAGCCCGGAAACGCCGTCCGGATCAAGCAGTTGAACCGGGAAGGCCCGCCGGTCGCGATGCCGACCCGCGAGGCCGTGCCCGCGCTCGACCCGCGCGCCTTCGCGGACGCGGTGGGCGACGGGCGCGACGTCCTCATCATCGACCTCGGCGAGCCCGACGCCTTCGGCGCGAACCACGTCGCGGGATCCGTGGACGTTCCCTTCTCGCAGGCCGCGTTTCCCGCCCGGGCGGCGAACCTCGTGGAGCTCGGCCTGCCCATCTACGTCGTGGGACCGAACGGGGACCAGGTCGCCGCCGCGGTGAGGGCGCTCGCGCTCGTGGGCGGCCTCGACGTGCGCGGGTGGCTCGAAGGCGGCCTCCCCGCGTGGCGCGCGGCCGGCCTTCCCTTCGCGACGCTCGAGGGCGTGTCCGCGAACGCGGCCCGCGCGCCGATCCTCGACGTGCGTTCGCGAGCGGAGTGGGAGGCGGGCCATGCGCCGGGCGCCACGTGGATCCCGCTCGAGGACGTCGCGAGCCGCTTCGACGAGCTCGACCGCGACGCGGCGTGGACCGTGACGTGCGGCTCCGGCTACCGGAGCGCGACCGCGGCGAGCCTCCTTGCGCGCGCCGGCTTCCCGCGCGTTGCGAACCTCCTGGGCGGGATGGCCGCGTGGAAGGCCGCGTCCCGCCCGCTCGAGAAGCCGAGCGAGGCCGCCGGGCGCGCGACGCGGACGTGACGCGCGAAGCGGCGAACGCTCAGCCCCAAATGCTCAAATAGGGCATGTTCCTTTATCCGCTGCCTGCCCCCGTGGCAGACCCGGTTGCCCCAGTGGTGTAGCGGCCTATCATGGAGCCCTGTCGAGGCTCCGACCCGAGTTCAAATCTCGGCTGGGGCGCTTTTCGCGCATCGCGCGATCCTTTCGGATCAGCGAAGCGTCAGGAAGACCAGCACCAGGTCGACGATGAAGAGCAGCACGATCGCGCCCTCGAGCACGATGCCGCGGCGATGCTCGACCTCGTGCGTCGCAAGACCATAGAGCGCGTTCAGCGTCTCCATCTTCTCCTTCACGATGGTCTCCCACTCCGCGAGGTGGAAACGCTCCGCGAGGCCGCGGTGGAGCTTCGCGAGGTACCAGTCGCCGAAGATCTTTCCGATGTTGTTGATCTCGTCGGTCACCCGGATGAGGTCGATGCGCGCGTCGGCCAGGTCCTCGACCACGTCCCGGGCCGAGAGGAAGAGGCTCCTCGCTCCCGTCTCGAAGAAGCGGGAGAGGTCGTCGTAGGCCTTGTCGAGGACGCCGTCGAGGTACTGATCGTAGGTGCGGAGCTCGAGGAGCTGGAGGTTTGCGAGCTCCATCACGTAGAGGACGTCCTCGTAGCGACCGGAGGGTTCCACGACGACAGCGACGTCCCAGTCCGCGACCACGAGATCGTCGTCGTAATAGCGGTACATGTGGTACAGGTTGTCCTCGACCTCGTCCATCGATAGGCGCCCAGGGTCGCTTTCGGAGGCGATGAGCCCCGCGAGGGCCCGACGTTCGTTCTTGAGGAGCGTGGGGATGTCGAGCTTGCCGAGGTCGGTGATCGCGTAGGCCGTGTACGTCTCGGGCTCCGACACGTCGGCGTAGCGCTTGACGAGCGCTTCACCGAGGCCGGCGACCATCTCCTTGAGATACGTCTGCGCGAGGTGCCGGGGCGAGACGAGGTCGGCGCCCCCGTACACCCGGAGGTTGCCCCAGGCGTGGAGGTCGCCGAGCGTCTCGACCTCGAAGGAAGCGCGGACCTGCAGGCTCACCGCCCCGATCTCGAAGATGCGCGCCGTCAGGTCGAACCGGAGGCGCCCGACGCTCGTCTCGCGCTCGATCCCCGGAAACCGGAGCGTGAGCGGCCGCGCGAGCGCCACGTACTTCGGCGCCGTCTTGCGGATCTCGACGGGTTCGAAGGCGGGATGCTCGTCGAGGACGCTGCCGACGCGGTCGAGGTCCACCTCCGCGCCGACGTCGTAGACGTACAGGAAGACGACTTCGCCGCGCATACCGTTCCCCTGCGCCGTCCGACACCATGATGACTTCGCCTGGCCGCAGGGGGAACGCTTTTATGGCCCTCGCGGCGCATGCCGCCCGCGTCATGACGGAGTACGAGGGCGTCGTGCGCAGGCTCCTCGACGGCGCGAACGCGGCGGTGGGCGACACGGTGGATGCGACCGTGCCGGACGGCCGCACCGAGCGGGGCGTCGTCATGGAACGGACCGTCGCAAGCGGCCCCGACATCCTCGTTCTCAAGCTGAAGAGCGGATACAACGTCGGGCTCGCCATGGGTCCCGGATCGAAGCTCGCGCTCGCGAAGAAGGCCGATCCCCGCGTCGCGAAGCCGCGCGCCACGCCCTCGAAGGACGGCCTTCCGCCGGTCGCGATCCTCGCGACGGGGGGCACCATCGCGTCCTTCGTCGATTACCGCACGGGCGCGGTCCACCCCGTCGCGACGCCCGCGGAGCTCGCGGCCGCCGTGCCCGAGCTCTACGCCCTCGCGAACGTGCGTCCGCGCATCGTCTTCTCGATGTTCAGCGAGGATCTCCAACCGGAGCACTGGCAGACCCTCGCGAGGGAGGTCAAGCGCGAGTTCGACGCGGGCGCGCGCGGCGTCGTCGTGACGCACGGAACGGACACGATGTCCTACACGGCCGCCGCGCTCGCGTTCTTCTTCAAGGACGGCCTTCCCGGCCCGGTCGTGCTCGTCGGCGCCCAGCGCTCGAGCGACCGGCCGTCGAGCGACGCGGGCATGAACCTCCACGCCGCCGTGGCCGTCGCGGCGCAAAGCGACCTCGGCGAGGTCGTCGTGGTGATGCACGGCGAGACGGGCGACAACCACTGTCTCGTCCACCGCGGAACGCGCGTGCGCAAGATGCACAGCTCCCGCCGCGACGCGTTCGTCTCGATCAACGCCCGTCCCCTCGGCCGCGTCGAGGGCGGAAAGGTCTCGCTCACGGAGCCCTACCGGCGCGCGAAGCCCGGGCCCGCCGTCCTCGACGACCGCCTCGACGAGGAGGTTTCGATCATCCAGAGCTACCCGGGCCTCTGGCCCGATCACCTCGAGAAGGTCGTCTTGAAGGGCGTCGTCCTCGTGGGCACGGGGCTCGGCCACGTCGCGCGCCGCAACCTCGACATGGTGCGCGCCATCTCGACGGGCCGCCACGCGGACGGCTCGCCGCGCCTGCGCTACGACGGACGCGAAGCCGGTCCGTCGTTCGTGGTGATGGCGACGCAGTGCCTCAACGGGCGCGTCAACATGAACGTGTATTCCACCGGGCGCGACCTCCTGGAGGCGGGCGTCATCCCGGCGGAGGACATGCTCGCCGAGACGGCCTACATCAAGCTCATGTGGGTCCTCGGCCGCACGAAGGATCCCTCCGAGGTCCGTCGGCTCATGCGCGAGAACGTCGTCGGCGAGCTCGACGAGCGGACGCCCGTCGACGCCTTCGAGCCCCTCGCGCCCTAGCCGCGGCGATCCGCGTCGTCCGGCGACATGCCGAAGAGCCGGAGGGCTTCCCGCCATGCGCGGTAGGCCTCGAGGAGCTTGCGCCCCTCCGGCGTCAGACGGAACGGGTCGTCGCCGTGGATGAGCCCCTTGCCGCGGAGGTCTTCGAGAAGCTCCTTGAAACGGTCGTAGGGCATGTTGCATCGGGCCGCCACCTGCGTGACGGAGGCGTCGCGGTCGCCCGCGGCCCTCGAAAGCTCGGCGAGCACGACGCCGATCAGGGTCTGTCGCTCACGCCTCGGCACGAGGACCGCCCCCCGCGCGCGCCACGACGACGAGAAGGATGCCGAGCGCCGCGAGGCGCCACAGATAGGGAAGCGGAACGGCGTCGTCGACGCCGAACCACGCGATCATCGCCCACGTGTACTTGCTCACGGCGAGGAGCAGGAAGGCCGCGGGAACCGCGAAGTCGGCGAAGCGTCGGCCTGACACGCCCACGGCGACGAGACCGGCGGCGGCGGCGAGGAGCATGAACTCGAGGAAACGGAGCGTCCCGAGGTAGGATCGCGGATCGGGCAGCTCGAATGCGGGGGGCGCGACGTAGATGACGAGATACACGACCGCGACGGCGGCAAGCGCCCGCGAGGCGACCGTGAGGAATCGTCGATCGAGGTTGAAGAACCGCGAGGCGTAATTCAGGAAGATGAGGGCCACGCCGAGGAATTGACCTCCGACGCGGGCCGCGTCCACGATCGCGGCGCCGGGGTCGATGAGATCGAACTCGGAGGCGCCGATCGTGAGGTAACTCAGACCCAGGACCGCGAAGGCGCTCGCGAGGACCGCGTAGCCGGCGTCGGGAACGAGCCGGTGGGTCCGCCAGAAGAAGAGGGCCACGGCCCCCGCGAGCGCGAGCGACACGACGTCGAGGACGACGAAGGCGCCGGGGGCGACGGAGGACCACTCCACGCGACGATAAGCGCGACGCTCATCCTAAGTCATTCGGAGCGCGCCCGGAGCGCGCCGGGTTCGATCCTCGCTTGGGGTGCGTCGAGGTGGACGCGCGCCCAGGCCTCGAGGAAGAAGGCCCGGCGGGCCATGCCCTTGTCGCGGCCGCGGGCGTGGTCCGCGAGAAGACGCGCGCCCTCGCCGGGCGCCAGCCATCCGCGTTCCTCGAGTCGGCCGTCCCCCAGGTGCTCCTCGAACAATCTCGCGAGGGGTCCCGCGAACCACGCCTCGTCCGGCGTGCGGAAGTCGACCTTGGCGCGCGCCGACCGGATCGCGTCGGGGACGAGCCCCGCGGCCGCCTCCCGGAGCGCGCGCTTCGTCCAGTTGTCGGAGACGAGGCGTTCGTCCTCGAGGGCGAACGCGGCCGCCACGACGTCGCGGTCGAGGAAGGGATAGCGGCCCTCGACCCCTTCCGCCATCGTGTTGCGATCCGCGAACCGCAGAAGCGACGGGAGGCTCGATCGCCGAAGCCCGTCGGCGAGCACGGCCTTGAGGAGGCTCGACCCCCGGAGCCCGGGCGCGCGGGGGAGGGGGTGACGCGCTGCGAGCCCCGGGTCGAGCCGCTTCCGCGCGCGCCGGTGCGCGACGCGTCGGACGGCATCGCGCACCGGGCGCGGGAGGATGAGATAGAAGGCTTCCGCGGTCGACGCGAGGCCGCACGCCCGCGCCTCGCGGGCAAACCGCGCGAGACGGCCTCGGGCAAGCAGCGTCGCGAGGCGCGCCGCCCGGTAGTGCGGGTACCCCGCGAAGACCTCGTCCGCCCCTTGGCCGTCGAGAAGGACCTTGGCGCCCGCGGCCCGGGCGGCCGCTGCGACGCGCCTCTGGGCGTGCACGCTCAGCGTCGAGAACGGAGCCCCCTGGTCGCGCACGAGCGCCCGCAGCTCATCGGGGGACGGAGGCCCGACGTACACCCAGGTCGGAGAGGCGCGGGATGCGGCCGCGGTGAGCGCGGCGAGCCCCGATTCGTCGGGCGCTCCGTCCGGCATGAGCGCCGTGAAGGTCGGAAGCCCTGCGCGGCCCCGAGTTGCGGTCGCGACCACGAAGGCGGAATCGAGCCCGCCCGAAAGCGAGGCCCCGACCGGGACGTCCGCTTCGAGCCGCAGCGCCACGCTTTTCGCGAGCGCCGCCTCGAGCGGCATCCGCGCGGGACCCTCGACGGGACAAGGCGCGTAGCGCTCCGCGCGCACGACGCGCCCGTCGCGCACGACGAGCGCGTGGCCGGGAAGGACGCTCTTGACGTCCCGGAAGAACGTGCGGCCCGGGAGCTCCGCGAGACCTTCGACGAGGAACGCCGCCACGGCCGCCTCGTCCGCGACGCGGAGCGCGGGGCCGGCGGGCGAAAGGAGGGCCTGCGGAACGCTCGCGAACCAGAACCCGCCGTCCGTTTCCACGTAGCACAGCGGCTTCACGCCGAAAAGGTCCCTCGCAAGGATCAGCTCGCCCGTCGAGCGGTCGAGATGCGCAAGCGCGAAGTCACCCTCGACGAGCGCGAGACCTTGGACGCCTCGGCGCGCGAGAAGCTCGAGGAGGACTTCGGTGTCGCTCCCGGAGCGCGGTTTGAACCCGAGGATATCGGCGATCTCCGCGTGGTTGTAGATCTCGCCGTTGAAGACGAGCGCGTGACGGCCGTCCGGGGTCTCCATCGGCTGCAGCGCCGCCGGGGATGTGAGACCGCGGATCGCGAGACGACCGTGCCCGAGGATGACGGGGCCGAAGCGGCGGACGGCCGCATGGTCGGGGCCGCGCGCGGCCATCGACTGCATGATCGCCTCGATCGCGGTCGCGTCCGCGGGCTCGACGGATCCGCTGCGGTACACCCCCCCGATCGAGCACACGACCCGGAAGGGGGCTTGCCCGCCTGATGGGCTTGACGCACGATACGTGCGCCCTCCTCGACGTGACCCGGGTCCTTCATGGCCGTTCGGAGGTCGTTCGACAAATCCCTTACCCCCCGGAGACGGACACGGTGTTCCCGGCGTGCGACCGGGAAACATCACGAAGGGAAACCCCATGGAAGAATCCAGAGTCGGAAAGGGTACGACGGGCGGAACGGGAGTCACCGAGATCCGCCGCGAGCTGGAGAATGTGAACTTCCCCGCGACGAAGAACGACATCGTGACGAAGGTCGGCACGCGGGAGATCAAGCTCGGGAACCGCAACATGTCGCTCAAGGACGTCATCAACCGCGTCCCCAAGGACCGGTTCGAGTCCCGGGACGACCTCCTCCGGGAGATCCAGAACAACGTCCCCGAGTTCCGCTCGGGCCAGACCGGCGGCGGCGGCGTCGGTGGCGGCGTCGGCGGCGGCCGAAGCTGAACGTGTCTCCGGCCGGCGCCTGCGCGGCGCCGGCCCGCCCTCCGGGGCGAAGCCTTCTTTTCCGGAAACGCCCTCGCGGGGCGCGTGACGTCGGACCTCGACGTAATCGGCCTCGTCGTGGGACTTGAGATCCACCAGCAGCTCGACACGGCGAAGCTCTTCTGCCGCTGCGCCTCGCAGCTCGACGAGGCGACGACCGAGACGTTCGTGCGCCGCCTCAAGCCGACGGAAAGCGAGCTCGGCGAGGTCGACCGCGCTGCGCTCGAGGAGGCTCGCAAGAACCTCGTCTTCCAGTACGTCGCCTCGCGCGAGACGAGCTGCCTCGTGGAGCTCGACGAGGAGCCGCCCCACCCGATGAACCCCGAGGCGCTCGACGTCGGGCTCACCATCGCGACCCTGCTCGGGATGACGCCGCTCGACGAGATCCACACGATGCGGAAGATCGTGATCGACGGGAGCAACACGTCCGGCTTCCAGCGCACGAGCCTCGTCGCCGCGGGCGGCGCGGTCGAAACCCCGCACGGGAGGGTCGGCATCCAGTCGCTTTGTCTCGAGGAAGATTCCGCGCGCAAGCTCGATCCGGCCGATGGCCTCGTGCGCTACCGGCTCGACCGCCTCGGCATCCCGCTCGTCGAGATCGCGACGCTCCCGGACATCCGCACTCCGGAGCACGCGCGGGAGACCGCGGAAGCCCTCGGCATGGTCCTCCGGGCGACGGGCCGCGTGAAGCGCGGCCTCGGCACGATCCGGCAGGATCTGAACGTCTCCATCCGCGGCGGCGCGCGCGTGGAGGTCAAGGGCGTGCAGGATCTCAGGATCATCCCCGTCGCGATCGAATACGAGGCGCGACGCCAGGCCCTCCTCGCGGGACTTCCCGCGAAGCTCCGCGCGGCGGAGGCCCGGGTCGCGGACGCGGACGTGGACGTGACCCCCGCCTTCTCCTCGACCTCGGCGAAGACCGTACGCAGGACGATCGACGCGGGCGGCTGCGTCGCGGCGCGGGCGCTCTACGGCTTCGCGGGCCTCCTCGGTCGGAAAGACCCGGCCGAGACGACGCCGAAGCCTCGGCTCGGGAAGGAGCTCGCCGACTACGCGCGCGCCCGGGCCGGCGTGAAGGGACTCTTCCACTCGGACGAGCTTCCCGCGTACGGCGTCACGCAGGCGGAAGTCGACGCCGTGCGCGCCGCCCTCGCCCTCGGGCCGGCGGACGCGTTCGTCCTCGTCGCCGAGAGGGCCGACGTCGCGGCGCGCGCCCTCGAAGCCGCGGCGGACCGGGCACGCCTCGCGTTCGACGGCGTTCCCGAGGAGACGAGGGAGGTGGCCGACGACGGATCGTCGCGCTACCTGAGGCCGCTTCCCGGCGGGGCGCGCATGTATCCCGAGACGGACGTCCCGCCGCAGCGCGTGACGAGCGACAAGCGGGCGCGCATCGGCGCGGCGCTTCCCGAGCTCTGGCCCGCGAAGGAGAAGCGCTTCGCGAAGCAGTACGGCCTCGGCGCGGAGGAGGCCCGCGCGCTCGCGCGAGGCGAGGATGCGCCGCTCTTCGAGCGCCTCGCCTCGACGTCGGGCCTACCGCGCGAAGCCGCCCGCGTCCTCCTCCATACGCTCCCCGAGCTCGAGCGCGAAGGGATTCCGCGCGATCGGATCGCGGATGCGACCCTCGAGGAGACGTTCGCGCTGCTCAAGGAAGGCGCCTTCGCGAAGGAGGCGCTCGCGCCGGTCCTCATGAAGGCCGCAAAGGACGGCCTGCCGCCGAGGAAGGCCGCCGAGTCGCTCGGGCTCGGCGCGGCCGACATGGGCGAGGTCGAGGCCGCCGTCGACGCCCTCGTCGCCGAGCGCGCGGCCTTCATCCGCGAGCGCGGCCCGGGCGCGGCCTCCGCGCTCATGGGTCCCCTCATGGCGAAATTCCGCGGACGCGTTCCGGGCGAGACGCTCTCGAAGCTCGTCGCCGAGCGCGTGAAGCGCCTCCTCGATGGCTGATCACTCGACGAGGACGCCCGGGGGGAGCGTCGAGGGCAGCCTCGCGGCGAGGGTCTCGTGCGTCGCGCCCGTCACCGCGCTTGCGAAGACCCCGCCCGGCATCTCCACGAACGGGACGTTCAGCACCGTCGCCGCGTGGGTAAGCGGCGCGTAGCGCGACGGCTTCCCCCCGAAGGCCGCGGCGAGCGCCTCCGAGGTGGACTTCGCGCCCGGCGCGCGCGACTTGAGCTGGATGAACGTGGGACGACGCTCGCTCTCGACCAGGTGACTCGCCCCTTCCGCGTCGAAGCGCGCGAGGACCGCCTCCGAGTCGGCGGGGTCGAATCCCGTGAAGGCGTTCACCGCGACGTCCAGCTCGCCCGCGGGCGTCGCGACGGGGACGACGAAGTAGGGAACGTACACGAGGCGCCCGAGCGCCGCGAGGCCGCCCGTCTCGACGACGGCGCCGAGGTTCGCCGGGAGCACCGCGCCCGGCGCAACCTGGAGGCCCGGCGTTGCGCCCCCGAGCGGGTCGCGCGCCATGCGCTCGGCGAGCGCGGCGCGCAGGCCCGCGCCCTTCCACCCCGCAAGGAGCGACCACTCGTCCTCCGCGAGCGACCGCGCGCGCGCCGAGGCTTCGAGCCGCTCAGCCTCGTCGAGGAGCGTCGCGCGGTCCTCCATCGTGGAGGCTTCGAGCGAGGCGCGCGCGAGGGCGTTCAGCCGGGATTCGAGCCGCCGCGCCTCGCGCGACCACGCGAACGCGAGGTCGAACGCGGCGAGGCTCTCGAGCGCGCGCCGGACGGCGATGACGTCGCGCGGCGGGCCCGAGAGATCGAGGAGCGCATCGGCTTCGACGCGGGGGAACAGGAGGCGCCGGGTGCGCGCGAACACCTCGCGCGAGGGCTCGTCGCCGCCGCCCATCGCGACGACGAGGACCCGTCCCTCGACGCGCGCGCGGAGGCCCGCGCCTTCGAGGGCGCGCGCGACCGCGCCGAGGTCGCCCGCCGCGTGGAGGCGCTCGCGGTCGCGCCCCGCGAGGCGCGCGGCGAGACGCGCAAACGGCGCGAGCGCGCCGTCGACGACCACGAGGGCGAAATCGGCGGCGGCCTCGAAGGCGGCCGAGACGGCTCCGGGCACGACGGCGGATCCGCCGAGGCGCGGCGGCGCGAGGAGGTCGCGCGGGTCGCGGGCGACGAGGGCGGCGAGGAAAGGCACGGCCCGAGGGGAAGCGCCGCCCACGTCGAGGCCGAGCGCGAGCGCGCGCGAGGCGACGCCCGCGACGACGAGGAGCGCGAGGGCCGCGAGGGCCGCCGCAGCGACCGCGGGCGCGCCCCGCGGAACGAAGCCTGGCGCAGCCGCGGCGAGCATGGCCCCAGCGAGGAGCGCGAGGCCGACCGCGACGACGGCAAGACCCGCGTCGAGGAGGAAGCGGGGCGCGCCGGGCTCGCGTCGCGCCCGGGGGGCGACGGCGAGGAGCGCGAGGAAGGCCCCCAGGCCGAGGAGCCCGAGCGAGGCCCCGAGGGGGGCGAAGGGGCTTGCGGCCCACGCAAGGAGCGCGAAGGCCGCGCCGCCCCAGAAGACGACGTGCCGCCGGGCGGCGCGGGCCGTCTCGTGGGCGCTCACCTTGCCGGAGCGGGGCACCCACTGGTAGAGGCTCATGGCGGCGCCACGGGCGCTTCGGGGGAAAACCCTTGTTGTTTGGCGCGCGCGACGCGGCGGCGGAGGAAGACCTTCTGGACCTCGGAGACCACCACGACCGATTGTCCGGCAACAAAGAGCGCGAGCCACGTGGCGGCATCGACGGGCGCGACCTCGAGTACGTCCTGCGTGATCGGGATCTGCATCGCGGCGAGGTGGAGGAGCTGGGCGCCGATGGCCGTCGCGAGCAGGAACGGATTGCGGAACGGCGAGAGGGCGAACGCGCTCTTCGTTTCGGAACGCGCGTTGCCGATCTGGAGGTTCTCGAAGATCACCATGAGGAGGAGCGTCAGGTTGCGGGCGCCCGCCTCGTCGAACCCCCTCGAGAGGGCGGCCGCGAAAACCGCAAAGGCCACGACCCCCATCGCGAGGCCGGTCGCGAGCACGCGCTCGATCATCACGCGGTCGAAGATGGGATTCGGCGGTTTCTTCGCCTGGCGCGCGAGGACGTCGCCTTCGCCGGGCTCGGCCGCAAGCGCCTTGTCCTGGAGGCCGTTCGTCACGAGATTGAGCCAGAGGAGCTGGGCGGGAAGGAGCGCGAGCGGGAGTCCCGCAAGGAGCGCGAGGGCCACGAGCGCGACCTCGGCCGCGCCGGTCGAGACGAGGAGGAACACGACCTTCCGGATGTTGTCGTTCGCGATGCGGCCCTCCTCGATGCCGGCGACGATGCTCGCGAAATCGTCGTCCGCGATGACGAGGTCCGCCGACTCGCGGGCGACGTCGGTCCCGCCCTTCCCCATCGCGACGCCGAGGTCGGCCGCGCGGAGGGCGGGCGCGTCGTTCACGCCGTCTCCGGTGACAGCGACCGCGTGACCCGCGCGCTGGGCGGCCTCCACGAGGGCGAGCTTGTGGTGCGGCGCGACCCGCGCGAAGACGCAGCGCGTCGCGACGAGACCCGCGAGACCCGCCTCGCCCACGGCGTCGCATTCGACGCCGGTTGCGACGTCGGCCTCGTCGCGCGCGAGCCCGAGGTCGCGCGCGATCGCGAGCGCCGTCACGGGATGGTCGCCCGTGATCATCACGACGCGCAACCCCGCGCCGCGCGCGGTGGACACGGCCTCGCGCGTGCCTCGCCGGGGCGGGTCGATCATCCCGACGAGGCCCAGGAAAGTCAGCCCCGAGGGCTCGACGCCGTCCCGCGCGGCCTCGGCGCTTGCAACGCCGTCCGCGACCGCGAGGACGCGATAGCCGCTCCGTGCCATCGCCTCCGCTTCCGCAAGGAATGCGGCGACGGGACGGCCGACGCCCTCGGCGCCCGCGCACATCGCGACGATCCGTTCCGGCGCGCCCTTGGCGTAGACCCGGACCCCGCCCCCTTCGCGGCGGAACGAAGCGGCGTAGCGGCGTTCGGGCTCGAACGCGATCTCGCCCGCCGAGGCCGCCCCCGCCGACGTCGCCTCCGTGTCCACGCCTCCCTTCCGCGCGAGCGCAAGGAGCGCCACGTCCGTGGGGTCGCCGCGCGAGCGCCAACCCCCGTCGGCGGGCGCGAGCGAGGCCTCGTTTGCGAGCGCCACGGCGTGCAGGAGGCGCGCGAGGGTCCGGGCGGAGGCGGCCGAAGGCGGCGCCTGGATCGCCCCGTCGGGGACGTATCCCTCGCCCGTCACGCCGAGGACGGCCCCGTCCGCGAGCCGGACCTCGCGGACGACGAGCGCGTTCTCGGTGAGCGTGCCCGTCTTGTCCGTCGCGATGAGCGTGCACGACCCCAGCCCCTCGACGGCCGCGAGGCGGCGCACGATGACGCGTCGCCGCGCCATGCGCGCCGTCCCCACCGCGAGGGCGACCGTGACGGCGACCGGAAGGCCCTCGGGCACGACCGCGACCGCGAGCG
The DNA here is from genome assembly GCA_035540375.1 of Candidatus Thermoplasmatota archaeon. Classification (NCBI taxonomy): domain Archaea; kingdom Methanobacteriati; phylum Thermoplasmatota; species Thermoplasmatota archaeon. The sequence continues at coordinate 19,211 of DATLGO010000018.1, read as the reverse complement.
CGACCGCGAAGAGGAACATCTCGCGGGGCGAGGTCCCCTGGGCGACGCCGACGAGGCCGAGGAGGCCCGCCGCGACGACGGTCGCCCACGCGAGGGCCGCCGAGAAGCGCGCAAGGCGTCGCACGAGCGGGGGCGGCGGCGAGGACGCGGCCCCGACCTCGCGCGCGATGCGGCCGACCTCGGTCGCGCCGCCCGTCGCGACGACCACGCCGGTCGCGCGCCCGCGCGCGACGCCGGTCCCCGCAAACGCCAGGTTGCGGCGATCCGAGACCGGCGTGGAAGCCGCCGCGCGCCAGCGGGCGTCCTTCGCGACGGGCGCCGATTCGCCCGTGAGGAGGGATTCATCGATCTCGAGGCCGCGCGCCTCGAGCAGGCGCAGGTCCGCGGGCACGCGCTGGCCGGCCTCGATGCGGACCACGTCGCCGGGCACGAGCGCCTCCGCGTCGACGACGGCGGCGGAACGATCGCGGACGGCGATGGCCGAGAGTCGGAGGAGCTTCTGCAGCGCTTCGACGCCGCGCTCCGCCTTCCATTCCTGCACGCCGCCCACGAGCGCGTTCAGCGCGAGAACGATCGCGATGAACGAGGCGTCCGTCGTCTCGCCGACGTACACCGAGAGGGCCGCGGCGGCGGCGAGGAGGAGCGCGAGCGGGCCCGCGAGCTGCCGCGCGAAGATCGAGAAGGGGCCCGCGCGGCGGGCGCGCGGAAGCGCGTTCGGCCCGTGCCGCGCGAGGCGCGCCGCCGCCGCCTCGGCGCTGAGGCCGCCGGCCACGGCGTCCAGCCGGGCGAGCGTCGCGTCCGCGTCGAGCGTTTCCCACGCGGGCGGCATGCGCGCCGCTCGCGCGCGGACGGGGGATCAAGGCTGCGGCGGCTTGCTCGCGGTCAGGGCCACGGATCGATGACGTCGCAATCCGAGAGCGTTTCCGTGACCGGGGATCCGTCGCGGTGGTACGTCACCTGCACCGACTCCGTGCACACGGAGAACCCGGGGGACCCGAGCGGGAGGAACAGGCCGAGACTGTAATAGCGACCCGCCGTGGATCCCACGGCGGACGCCGTCAACGTGACTGGACCGTGCGTTTGATAGGTGCACAGCTTCGTCACGACGACTTCCGTGCTTTCGATGCAGTGGTTCCCGCCCGACGAGATCGGATAGGGCGCGCCGAAGAAGGACGTCCAGACCCCGGCGGGACCCCATCCGGTCACGGGGTCGAGCGGCGTCGCCGTGACCGTGATGCTGGCCTTGTACAGCGCGGAGGCGGGCTTGGGACCGGAGGCGAAGGCGCCGAGGAATTCGCCGTACGGCCGGCGATAGTCGTGCGGGAGGGGCCGCGTCCCGCCCTGATAAGGATCGGCGTCGTCCGCGTCCCCGATCCATCCGTCCCCGTCGAGGTCCATCCAGACGCCGGTCCAGACCTCCGCGACAAGGTGGCCGGGCGGCATCGTGAGTCCGCCGCGCGACGACGCGTGGAGGGGCGCGTCGAGGAGGTACGGCGCCCCGAGGAAACCGCCGAATTCGATCCCCTTGGGGTTCTGCCGCGGCACGAGATCGATCCAAGGCGCGTAGTCTTCGAGATGCACCGCGTGAAGCCCCACGCGCGTCGAACCGCTCCCCTCCTCGAGTTCGGACGGGTAGCGACCATAGATCCCGAGGTCACCGACGTCCACGGGGGCGTTCTCCAGGAACCAAGGCGCGAGCTCGCAGCCGTTGGGGCACGAGCCGTAGCTCGGGCTCGCCAACGGCGCGACGAAAGGCCAGAGAATGCCCCCGTAAAGCGCCTCGACGGGGCCCGGCGCCATGGCCACGTAGCGGTCCACGTCGATGAGCGAATGCGCTTGCGGTGTGTACGGCCGCGAACCGTCCGGCGTGGGCGCAAGCACGGCGTCGCTCACCGTGGTGACCCTGAGGGCCTGAAGAACCGAGCCGTCGAGGAAGAGGAACACGTTGTTTGCGCCCGTGATGAACGGTCGACCTTCGATCTCGGAACCCGAGGAGGTGCCCGCGACGTAATAATAGCGGGCGAACGAGTACGTGAAGTCCGGCGTCCGTTCGTCGGGGGCGATGGCCGAGGTTGCGGCCGGGCGGCTTCCGGGCTCGACGTAGCCGTGGAGCGGGCGGGGTCCGATGGGGACCCACTCGTTGTCGATCCGCGGGATGTCGCGCTCGTCGACGCTGAAGTGGATGATGCCGTCCGCCTGCACGTCGCGCCAGTATCCGAGGGCCGCGTAGTAATGGCCGGCCCCGGGGAAAATGACGTCGGGGAGGATTCCGTTGCTCGCGCGGTGCCAGTTGCCGGCCGAAACGAGCGCGAGGATCGTGCCGTAGTTCAGGCTGTCGAGGTTGTCGAGGGATCCCGGCGCGCCGTAGGAGACGTAGAAGCTCTCAAGGACGCGGACACCTTGAGCCGGATAGGCTTTCCCAGTCGGCTCGGGCGCGCACGGTGGCTTGCTGGACCCGCCCGCAGCCTCGAGGATGCAGTTGCGCTGGTGTTCACGGCCCTCGAAGTGGGATTCCCCCGCCTCGAACGTCGTGTCGAACTTGTAGTCGAGTGCGCCCGTGACGCAGCCTGCGATCATCGCCGCAAGAACGAGCGCGGCGACGAGTGGAAGCCGATGGGGCAGGGTCACGCGCACGGGGATGCCTCGCCATGAAGCTCGCCCCGCCCGCCTTGAACGTTTCCCCGCGAATTCGTCGACTTCATGAGCGCGCGCGTCCGTTCGGCGCCCCGTGCATGCCGCCAGTCCCGCCCCCACCGTCGCCGCCTTCGTGCACCGCACCAAGGCGCCGCGCTACCTCCTCCTCAGGCGCATCGCCGCGCGCGGCGGGTGGTGGCAGCCGGTCACCGGTCGAGTGGAGGCGACGGACGCGGACGCCGTCGCCGCGGCGCTGCGCGAGGTCCGCGAAGAGACGGGCATCGAGGACGCGCTGAGCGTCCTCGAGCTGGGTTTCGACCAGAGCTTCACGGGCCTCGACGGACGGCGCTACACGGAACGCTCCTTCGCGGTCGAGGTTCCGGACGACGCCGAAGCGCGGGCGAGCCCCGAGCACGACACGCTCCGGTGGATGGACCTCGACGAGGCCCTCGCGCGCCTGCACTTCCCCGCGAACCGGGCCGCGCTCGAAGCGTTGGCCGAGCGCCTGGGGGACCGCGCGGGCGGCGGGAAACGCTTATGAACCGGCGGCAGCTTGAGGGGGTACGCCGCCGGGTTTTCCGGAGGCGAACGTGCTCGCTTTTTGACGGGCGCGGGCATCCGCAAGCGGACACCCAACTGGGGCGGTAGATCAGTTTGGGAGATCGCATGACTGAAGATCATGACTCCCACGAATCCTGAGGGATTCGTGCTCGCCGCTCGCTGCGGCTCGCGGGGTCGCCGGTTCGAGCCCGGCACGCGCGAATCGGGAAGGTTCACGCCTTCCCAAAGCATACGCCAACACACCCAACTGGGGCGGTAGATCAGTTTGGGAGATCGCATGACTGAAGATCATGAGGTCGCCGGTTCGAGCCCGGCTCGCCCCACTCCAACGCATGCCGCCAGGCATGACTGAAGATCATGACTCGGACGAATCAGCGGATTCGTCCTCGCCGCTCGCTCACGCTCGCTGTCTCGCCGGTTCGAGCCCGGCTCGCCCCACGCCAACGCATGCTACCAGGCATGACTGAAGATCGAAACCCGAACGAATCGATGCAGCGAACACTATTTATATAACTTAAGTATCAAATAGAGCCATGCCCTCGTCGCCGGCCAACACTGCAGTCTCGCTCGCCCGCTCGACGAAAGCGCGGTTGGACGAAGCCAAGCTCCGCGGCGTCGCCTACGACGACCTCCTGCGCGCGCTCCTCGAGGCGGTGCCGCCCGAAGCGCTGCGTGCGCGGTTCGAAGCGCGCCGCGAGGCGGCCCGGACGCGTCTCGAGAGGACCGGGGCCCCCCTTCGACGCACCGCGTCGAAGCAGCGGCTCGTCGCGGCCGCCGCGCGCGAGCGGTGGGCCGCGTGGACAGCGCGCGGCAAAGTGACGCAGGACGGGCCGCGGCGGGTCACGTGGAACGTCGACCTCGACGACGCCGCGCCGGGAGGTGTGACGATTGCCGCCCGACGACGTGGCCCGCGCGTTCCTTGAGCGCGCGAAAGCGAGCCGCGACGACCTCGAAGCGCGGCTCCTCCTCGCCGCCGCGATCCAGCGCGTCGCGGACCGCCTCGGACTCCTCGCGATCGTGACGGGCGGAACGGCGGTCGACTTCTACGCCGCGGGCGCCGCCGGCACGAGCGCCGCGTATCCCGCGCGGTGGCGCGCGAGCGCCGACGTGGACGTCGTCGCGTTCGCGGTGAGCGCGTCGTCGGGCACGGTGCGCGCGCTCCAGGAACGCCTTGCGCGCGAACTCGACGCGGGCATCGAACGCCTCGGCGAGGACGCGGACGGGCGCACGATGCTCAGCCGCGGCCTCACGTTTCCCGGCCTCGGGTACGCGGCTGAGATCGTGGGCGAGGCGCTGAGCCTCGACCCGCGCGCGGAGCGCGTGTTCCGCGTCGACGTCGCCATGCGGGCGCCCCTCGCGGCGACGCAGACCGTGATCCTGCGCGGGCCCGAGGACACGCTCCTCGCGTACGCGGAAAGCGGGTGGGATCTGCGCGACGCGCGCGACTGGGAGCGCGCGCTCGCGGTCGCGGCCGCGATGAAGGAGGAGATCGACCTCGACTACGTGCGCGCGAAGGCCCGCGAGCGCGGGTTCCCGCGGGTGGCGGAGGAGGCCCTTGCGGGGCGCGCGCTTCCTGGCGAGCGCGAGCCGCTCTCGTAGACCCGCGACGGAATCATCCTGGCACGACCCGGAACCGGTTCCCGGACGGGTCCTCCGCCGCGTCGCCGCCGAGCCGCACGACAAGCGCGTCGCGCGCCGCCCCCGGGAGCGCAAGGTCGAAGCGCGCGAGGCCGAGCGTGCCGGGATTCGCGGGCGGCCCGCCGCGCGTGCCCCAGGCGTTGAGGCCGAGATGGTGATGGTAGCCGTCGGCGGCGAGGAAGCTCGCGTCGGCGCCGTAGCGCGCCATGAGGTCGAGCCCGACGGCCTCGCGCCAGAACCGCTCCGCCGCGGGCACGTCGTTCACGTTCAGGTGGATGTGGCCGATCGTCGCCGCGTCCGGGAGGCCCGTCCACGCCCCGTCGCCGGCCGCGAGGACCGCGTCGACGTCCAGCGGGTCCGTCGCCATCGCGATCGCGCCCTCCGCGCCGCGCGGCCACGCCTCCCGGGGGCGGTCGCGGTAGAGTTCGATCCCGTTGCCCTCCGGGTCGGCGAGGTAGAGGGCCTCGCTCACGCGGTGGTCGCTCGCGCCGTGCAGAAGGCCCCGGGGGAGGAGGGCGGCCAGGACGCGTCCGAGATCCGCCCGCCCGGGGAGGAGGTAGGCGACGTGGAAGAGGCCCGCCTGGCCGCGCGCCCGCGGGCGGGCATCGGGCGCCGACCGCAGGCGCAGGAGGACCTCGCGCGCGCCGAGCTCGACGACGTCGCCCGCGCGGCGGTGCAGGCGGAACCCGAGGACGTCGCGGTAGAACGCCGCGACGCGGTCGAGGTCGCGCACCAGGAGGTCGGCCGCCGCGACCCGGAGGCCGGAAGGAGGAGCGTCGCGAGCGGCCATGGACGGATCGGATGGTCGGGCCCCGGACATGAAGCTTGGACCCGTCCGGCCTCGGGAACCGGGAGGGCCGGGCGAGGTCCCGCAGCAGGTTCCACCCGAAACGCCTGCTCCACGCGAAGCCGCACGCGCAGGGCTGGTTTCCAGCATTTTGCGAGGTTCCACCGGAAACGGCCTCGAAATTTCCTGGGAAACGTACATAAAGCGAGGGAACGTTTCGCATCCCGGGATGGGACGCTGCACCTGGGGTGGTCGGAGAAGCCACTCCGCGAGCCGCGCCCGTTGAGGTGAAGCCTTGCACCTGAAGCGCGTCGAGCTCGAGAACTTCAAGAGCTTCGGTCGGCGGCTCACGATCCCGTTCCTCGACGGGTTCACCGCCATCACGGGGCCGAACGGCTCGGGCAAAAGCAACATCGGCGACGCGATCCTCTTCGTCCTCGGCCCGAAGTCGAACAAGGCGATCCGCGCGGGCAAGCTCACGGACCTCATCTTCAACGGCGGCAAGGAGCGCAAGCCCGCCGACATGTGCCGCGTGTCGCTCGTCTTCGACAACGCGGACCGCGTGATCCCCGTCGAAGAGGACGAGGTGACGCTCACGCGCCTCATCCGGCTCTCGAAGAACAACCCCGAGAACTACTACTCCTACTTCTACGTGAACGGCAAGCCCTCGTCGCTCACGGAGTTCGACACGCTGCTCGCCCATTCGCGCATCAGCGCGGACGGCTACAACATCGTGCGCCAGGGCGACGTGCTGCGCATCGTCGAGATGACCCCGCTCGACCGCCGCCGCATCCTCGACGACATCGCGGGCATCACCGCGTTCGACGAGGACATCGCGAAGGCGAACGCGCAGAAGGGCGAGGTCGAGCAGAACCTCGACCGCATCCGCATCATCCTCGACGAGATCGAGCGCCAGCTCGCGACGCTCGAGCGCGAGCGCGACGCCGCGCTCAAGTACAAGACCGTGAAGGAGGCGCTCGACCTCGCGAAGGCGAAGCTCGGCAAGCGCCGCGAGGAGGCGCTCGTCGCGGACCTCGCGCGGCTCGGGAGCGACCTCGCGAGCCACGAGCGCGAGCGCGTGGAGCTCGAGACGACGCTCGAAGGCGTGAAGGACGAGATCCGCGAGGCCGAGGAGGCGCTCGCGGCGATCGAGCGCCGCATCGCCGACCGCGGCGGCCCCGAGGCGCAGGCGCTCCGCGCGAAGATCGAGGATCTGCGCGCCCGCACGGTCCGCGCGACGGAGCGCGCGAACTACGCGCGCCAGGAGATGGACGACCTCAAGAAGGACCGCGCGGGCGTCGAGGGCGACTTCAAGCGCGTCGAGAAGGAGCTCGCGAAGCTCCTCAAGGAGAAGTCCGCGCTCGAGGCCAAGGCCTCCGAGGCGGAGTCGAAGCTCGCGACGGCGGATGCGGGCCTCAAGGCCCTCCGCGAGACGCTCTCCTCGGGCCAGGGCCGCGCCGCGGAGCTCGAGCGCGAGCTCGCGAAGATGCGGGCCGAGCACGAATCCAAGTCCACCGAGCTGCACGAGGCGACGCTCGCGCGCGAGCGCGCCGTCGACCGCGTTGACCGGCTCAAGTCCGCCCTCGCCGAGGCCGAGGAGGCGAAGGGCACCGCGGAGTTCGAGATCCGCGACATCGAGTGGGAAGCGAAGGAGATCCGCAAGGAGACGGACGGCTCCACGGGCGACGTCGAGGGTCGCCGCAAGGCGCTCTTCGAGAAGAAGCGCCGCGAAAGCGACGTCTCCAAGGAGCTTCGCGAGCTCGAGCCCGCGATCCGGTCGCTCCAGAACGACTACTCGCGCCTCAAGGCCGAAGCGGACGCCTCCGAGGCCGTCTCGCGCGGCTACACGCGCGCCGTCGACGCGGTCATGACCGCGCGCGACCAGGGCAAGCTCAAGGGCATCTGCGGCACGGTCGCGGAGCTCGCCGACGTGCAGAAGAAGCACGCCCGCGCCATGGAGGTCGCGGCGGGCGGGCGCATGCAGGCCATCGTGACCGAGACGGACGCGGACGCCGCGGAGGCGATCGAGTTCCTGAAGCGCAACCGCCTCGGCCGCGCCACGTTCCTCCCCCTGAGCAAGATGGTGCCCGGCCGCCCGGCCGGCAAGCCGCTCATGGCGGTCCGCGACCCCTCGGCCGAGGGCTTCGCGATCGACCTCATCTCGTTCGACGACAAGTACCGCCCCGCGTTCTGGTACGTCTTCCGCGACACGGTCATCGTGAACGGGATGGACGCCGCTCGGCGCCTCATGGGCGGCGTACGCCTCGTCACGCTCGAGGGCGAGGTCATCGACGCCGCGGGCGCGATGACGGGCGGCCACGACGGCGACCGCGACGCGAAGCTCAAGTTCGGCGCCGTCGCGCGCGAGGACGTCGAGAAGATCGCCTCGAAGCTCCGCGCCGCCCTCTCCCACCAGGAGACGCTCTCGCAGGAGCTCGCCGACCTGCGCGTCGAGATCGAGTCGCTCGAGAAGACGCTGCGCGACGCGGGCCACGCGACGGCCGAGAAGACCGCGCGTCTCGCGGAGCTCGAGAAGAAGCGGAAGACCTTCGAGGAGAAGCTCGCGGGCCTCGTCGCCGACGCGGACGCGAAGCGCGTCGAGCTTGCGGCCGCGGAGGCCGAGGTCGCCGCGCTCGCGGACTCCGTTGCGACGCTCACCGCGCGCCTCGGCGAGATCGAGGCCGAGCGCGGCGCGAAGGGCAAGCTCCTGCTCCAGGCGACGGACAAGGACCTCGCCGCGGAGCTCACGCGCCTCCAGACCGAGGTCGAGACGCTCAAGGACGAAGCGCGCGGCGCGCGCTCCTCCGCCGAGACGAAGGCGCGCGAGAGCGTGCTCGTCGAGGAGCGCAAAGCCGAGATCGCCGCGCGCCTCGAGTCCATGACGGCCGCGCGCGAGACGCACGAGAAGGCGCTCGCCGAGGCCGAGGAGGCCATCAAGGCCGGCGAGGAGGAGCTCGCGGTCCTCCTCTCGATGGAAGCCCAGCAGAACGAGGAGATGCGCGGCCTCCACGCGGAGCGCGATCGCGCCTACCAGCGCAAGACCGATCTTGCCCAGCGCGCGGAGAAGCTCCGCGAGAAGGCGCAGGCCCGCTTCGACCTCGTCCTCCAACTGAAGACCCGCATCCCCGCGGTCGAGGAGGCCCTCGCCGAGGCGCGCGCGGAGCTCGCCCTGATGGCCGTCCAGCCGCCCGTCGAATTCCCCGAGTCCGCCGACGAGCTCAAGGCCGCGGTCCGCCGCGGCGAGAACGAGCTCGAGCGTCTCGGCAACGTGAACATGCTCGCGCTCGAGGAGTACGACCGCCAGGCCGCGCGCAAGACGGAACTCGTCTCCGAGACGGAGCACCTGAACGTCGAGCGCGAGAAGCTCTCGAGGCTCGTCGAGGAGATCGTGGCCCGCAAGAAAGAGGGCTTCTTCCGGGTGTTCGACGAGATCAACAAGAACTTCGGAGACGTGTACGCGCGCCTCTCGGACGGCGGCAAGGCGGAGCTCGTCCTCGAGTTCCCCGAGGACCCCTTCCAGGGCGGCCTCACGATGCGCGCCCAGCCGAAGGGCAAGAAGGTCACGCGCCTCGAAGCGCTCTCGGGCGGCGAGAAGTCGCTCACCTCGATGGCGTTCATCTTCGCGATCCAGGAGTACAGCCCGTCGCCGTTCTACTATCTCGACGAGGTCGACCAGAACCTCGACGGCATCAACTCCGAGCTGCTCGCGCGCATGGTGAAGGCGAACTCGCACCACGCCCAGCACATCGTGGTCTCGCTCCGCAAGGTCACCCTCAAGGAGGCCGAGCACGTGTACGGCGTCACGATGGTCGAAAGCGGCCTCTCCGAGATCGTCGGCGAGGTCCGCATCAGCGAGATCGTCGAGGAGCCCGCGCCGCAGGCGACCGTGGGCGGAGGCGCGGAATGACGGTCGTCGCGACGACCCTCGACGACAGCGAGGTCGTCCGCCACCTCCTCTTCCACAAGAGCCTCCTCAGCGAAAGCGACGCCGGCGAGCGCATCAACCAGTATCTCGCGCTCCTCAAGGAATCGAAGGAAGGCGAGCACATCACGATCAAGGATCCCTTCGATCGCAGCCTCGCGCTCGCCTTCGAGCTGGTCCTCGCCGAGCACTTGGACCCCTGGGACATCGACCTTGCGCGCTTCGCGGCGCTCTACCTCGAGCAGGTCCGCCAGCGTCCCGAGATCGACCTCATCACCGCGGGCCGGCTCCTCGTGATGGCCTGGACGATCCTCAAGCTCCAGAGCGAGGAGGCCAAGGCCCGCGCCGAGCCCCCGCCGCCGCCTCCGGAACCCGAGCCCGTGGACGAATGGTTCGGCGTCGAGGCGGCCACCGGCGAGGAGGCCGATTACATGTTCACGCACGGCGTCATCGAGGGCGAGGCGCCGCTCGACGAGAAGATCCGCCACCACGGCGACCGCAAGGTGACGCTCTTCGAGCTGGTCGAGGCGCTCGAGGACGCGCGCCGCGAGGCCGAGCTCCGCGCGACGCTCGCGGTCGAGCGCGAGGCCGCGCGCGCCCTGCGCAAGGAGAAGGCGGGCGGATCGGTCCAGGGCCGCGTACACAAGGAAGACCAGGAGCGCGACGTCGCCGAGGTGTGGGAACGCATCCTCGGGCGCAACGGCCACCCGATCCCGATCACCGACCTGCAGGGCCGCACGCGCGACGAGCTCGTGAAGACCTTCGTCTCCGTCCTGTTCCTCGCGCGGCAGAACCGCGTGAAGCTCTGGCAGGACGACTTCCCGTACGGCCCCATCTACGTGCAGAACGCCGAGCTCGCGAAGACCGAGAACCAGGGCCCCGTCCAGAACTAGGTGATCCGATGCTCTCCCCCGCGACCGAGGAAGGTTCCGCCCCCGAGACCGCGCCGCGCGGTGGCCACCGCAAGATCGCCGAGGGCCTCGATCCCGTGCGCGTGGTCGAAGCGGCGCTCTTCTCCGCGGGGAAGCCTCTCGGGCTCGACGAGATCGCCCAGAACACGGGGCTCACCTCGGGCGTCGCGCGCGACGCGCTCAAGGCGCTCGCGAAGGAATACGACGCGCGCGAGACCGCCCTCGAGATCGCGCGCGCGGGCGACAAGTGGGCCATGCAGCTCAAGGCGACCTACGCGCCCACGGCGGAGCGCCTCGCGCCGATGGAGATCCCCGTCCGCGTCCTGAAGACGCTCGCGCTCATCGCGTACCACCAGCCGCTCCTCCAGAGCGATCTCGTGGAGATGGTGGGCGCGAAGGCCTACGACCACGTCCACGACCTGAAGGAGGCCGGCCTCGTGACGAAGCGCGTGCACGACCGCAGCTTCCTGCTCGTCACGACGCCGCGCTTCCCCGAGTACTTCGGCATCCCGTCGACGGACCGCGAGGGCATCAAGCGCTTCCTCGCCGATCGCATGGGCATCAAGCTGCCGGACGACGACGGCCGCGGCAACAAGAAGCTCGCCGCCTTCGAGGGCGAAGCCCCGACGGAGACGGCGCAGGCCGATATCCCGAGGGCCGAAGGGTACGATTCGGGCACTTCGTCGCAAAGCTGAAGACCCCACGGTTGGACGGTCGTACCACAAGCCCCTTCGCGCCCTCGCGGCGCGGCCGGGGCATGGGGGATTCGTGAGCCGCAGCACCTTGAGCCTCAGCCTGCTCGCCGTTTCGCTCATGGCCGCCGGTTGCCTCGGCGGCCCCGCGCGGACCTCCGGAAGCGGGGGCGGGGAGGACGACGTCGCCCACGCGCCCGTCGAGGCCTGGTCCCCCGGGTCGTGGTGGTCGTTCCGCGTCCTCTACGACGAGGCGAAGTCGTTCGACGTGACGCTCGTCGTCGCCGAGACGCATCCCACGCACCACATCCTCGGATCGAACGTGACGAACGGGTTCTTCGGCCTGCCGTTCAATGGGACCGTGAAGCGGCCGAACCTCGAGCCGATGCTCGGCGGCGAGCCCTGGCGGCTTTTCGACTTCCCCCTCGAGGTCGGCAAGACGTGGACCTATGCGCTCTTCGGCCATGAGCTCGTGGCTCGCGTCGTCGGCGTGCACGGTGGGATCTTCGATCTCGAAGCGACCTCGTTCGGCCAGCGCATCATGACCTACACCTACGACCCGGACGCCGGCTTCTTCTCCCGGCTCGCCATCTTCGACCCCGGCGAGGGCGGCGCGAAGGTCGTTGAAGCGACGCTCCTCGACCACGGGGACGCCTATTCCGCGGGTTACTACGTGACCGTCCCGGTGCGAACGATCGACGCCCGCTTCCCGGACACCACGACGGGAGCTTCGTGGAAGGTCGATCCGCGCTACGAGCGTCTTACCGCGCTCATGCTCATCGAGGGGAGCGCGGGCGAGTTCCGCGCGCGCCTTCTCGACCCCTTCGACCGCGTCCAGCAGGCCGCGCAGGTGCACGTGTACGGCGTCGCGTACGAGTCGCGCGCCGTCGACGTCGCGCCCGGGCTCTGGAAGCTCGAGGTCCTCGGCCTCGGCGTGGGGCGCCTCCATTTCGAGATGCTCGGGGTCGAGGCGCGGGGGGCTCCCTCGAAAAGCCCCCCCATCGACGCGAGCGTCGATCTCGCGGCGATCCTCGCCGCGGCTCAGCCGCCGCGCACGACGCCGGCCTTGCCGCACGAGGGACACACGACCCTCGTATCGCTTTCCGTCGTCTCGTAGGGGATGACGGTGGCGCAGGCGGGGCAACGCGTCATGCGGAACCGCGCCGCGCGCGGAACGGGGCTCGCCGCTCCCGCGGGCGCGGGCGGGGGACGGACGAGAAGGACGTAATACGCCGTGACCATCGCGGGAACGAAGGGCGCGGCGAGCCATTGGAACGGAAGGGCCGCGACGTCGACGGCCTCGGGCGTGGGCGCGAAGCCCGTCGCGAACCGCATTGTCTCGAGCGCGAAGCCCGACACCGCGCGCGCGGCGAAGAAAAGCGCGACCCAGGCGAGGACGACGAGGAGCGCGAATCCGATCGTGCGCGCGGCGACGGCGAGGTCGCGCCCGTGCCGGAGGGAGGCGACGGCGGATCGGGACGAGAGCGCGGCGGCGGCCGGAGCGAAGAGGAGCCGGCTCGCGAGCCACAGGTAGACGGGCCCGAGCACGAGAAGCGCGACGAGGAACGCGATCTCGGGACCTCCCCCGAGGGCGTTCGCGACGAGCGCGGCGACGAGGAGCGACGGGATCGCGGCCCCGATCACGAAGGCGACGACGAGGAGACCGAGGAGAAGGAGCCTCGGGAGCCGCTTGACGAGCGTCTCGAACGCCTCGCTCGTGCGGACCTCGCGACCGTCCTCGAGCGCGCGGGCCGTGAGGACCGCGGAGGCGCCGAAGAACGCGATGAACATCAGCTCCTCGACGAGCGCGAGCGGCACGAGCACCCCCGCATAGCGGACGAGGGCCGCGGTGTCGGGCGCCTCGCCCTCGGCGGGCGGGGATGGCGCCGGAACCGTGGCGGAGGCGAGGACGACGACGGTTCCAAGGAGGGCCATCGGAAGCCAGAAGAGGAGATACTTCGGATAGTGCCGGGCGGCGGCCCCGAGACCGGCCTTCACCGCCGTCCAGGGATCCACCGCGTTTTCGGCGTGGAACTCGGCCTCCGGGGGCGAGGCGGGCGTCGACGACTCGTGCCCGCACGCGGGACACACCTGCGTCGCGGCGCCGTGGACCTCCGGAACGCGTCCGCCGCAGCGCGGGCAGTCGAGCATCGTCGCGGGCTACGCGGATGCCCGCCAAATACCTTTTGCGCTCATGCCCGCTCGTCGCCCTGGAGGATGGCGGCCTGCGCTTCGCGCCCGGCCGCAAGGATCGATTCCGCAAGCGCCTTCGCCGCGGGCGTCGCCGACGCGAAGACGCCGCCCTTCACCTTCGCGACGAGGGCGACCCCCTTCGCGTCAGGCTCGAGGCGGTACCAGGCGCGCGCGCCGGGGCCGACGACGCTCGCGTCGAAGACGCGCGCGCGGCCAAGGGCGAGGCCGCGCTTCTCGAGCGCGTTCCGCAGGCGGTGGTCGAAGTGGTCGAGCGCGGCGTCGCACTCGAACACCCACCGGCGATGGATCGGCGCCACGCGATCCGCGAGGCGGCGCGGGGTTCTAAGGCTTGCGACCGCGATCAGGACAGGAGCCCTTTTCCGGCGCAGCGCCGGTCACCGCCCATGACCCATTGCACGCGATGCGGCGCCCCCCTCGGCGCGACCGCGCGCTTCTGCGCCGCATGCGGCGCGATCGTCGAAGTCGGAAGCGCCGCGCCCCGCATGTCGCCCCCGTCCGCGCCGGCCGCTCCTCCCGCGCTTGCGGGCGGCCCCCCGGGTCGCGTCCAGGACCCCGTCCTCGTCCCGGTCCTCGTCCTCGTCACGCTCGGCATCTATTACTTTTTCTGGTCCTGGCGCATCGCGAAGGAGACGGACGCGTTCGCCGCGACGCCCGGACGCGCGCTGACGCCGGTCAAGATCGGCGTGATCGTCACCGGCGTCGCGATCGCGATCATGCTCCCGGCGTACGTCATGATGTTCGCCGGATTCGTCGAGGGCCTTCCGCCCGCCGTCGCCGACGGGTCCCGCGAGTTGACGCCCGAGGAAGCCGCGATCCTCGCCGAATCCGTCGCGCCGTGGGTGGGCCTCGTCCTGCTTGCCTTGATCGCCTCCCTCGCGGGATATGTCGCGCTCCTCGTCGGACACTGGCGCGTCTGGAGGGTCATCGAGGCGGACGAACGCGCCCGCGGCGCGCCCTCCCCCCTGAGCCCCGCGCTCATGCTCGTGTTCATCGCCGTCCCGTACCTCAACCTCGTCGCGATGTGGTACGCGTTCTACCGCGTCCAGAAGGGCCTGAACGGCGTGTGGCAGGCGCCCGGCCGCGGACCGGCCTGGTAGAATCCGAGCGCTTAAGCCCCGAAGCGGTCGTCCTCGGGCGATGGCGCTCGATGCCCTCGCGGGCGCGCCCTGGCCGTTCATCCTCGCGTTCTCGAGCCTGGGCCTTCTCTGGCTCGCCTTCAAGGGACGGGAGAGCCTCCTTGCCGAGGCGGGCTTCGGACGGTGGGAGGTCGCGCTCCTCTGCCTGGGGTCCATCGCGGGCTGGGTCGTGAACGTCCCGGTTTTGCCTCTCGGCGACGCGTACCTCGCCGTCAACCTCGGCGGCGCGCTCGTTCCCGTCATCCTCGTGCTCGGATGGCTCCGCACGGGCCGCCTCGGCGCCCTGTCCGCGCTTCTCGGGATCGCCATCGTGTCGTTCGTCGCGCACGCGATCGCCCGCTTCGATCCGCAGGTCGGCATCGTCGCCTCGTTCCCGAGCTTCTTCCTTCCGTCGATCGCGGCGCTCCTCTTCGCCGTCGCGATGAGCCCCGCGCGGCTCGTCCGGAGCGTGCCGCTCGCGTACGCCTCCGGCTCGATCGGCGCGCTCGTGGGCGCCGACCTCCTGAATCTGCCGCGCCTCCTCGAAGCCTACGGCGGGGCGGGCGACGGCGCGCGCGAGTCCGTCCTCGTGAGCCTCGGCGGCGCGGGCGTCTTCGACATGGTCTCCATCGCGGGCACGCTCGCGATGGCCGCGGCCCTCGTCATCGTCATCCCGATCGAGAGACGCGCCGTTCCCGTCCAGTATCCCGGCGCCCGGCCCGCGCGGGTCTGGAACGCCCGCCGCCTCCTCGCCGCGTTCGGCCAGCTTCGCGACGCGACGCCCGGAGAGCACGCGCTCGCCGGCCTCGCCCGCTCGAACGAGGCCCTCGCGTCGGGCGACGACGTGGGCGCCGTCCGATGGGCGCACGCGAGCGTGGCGGGCCTCCTCCACGCGGGCGACCCGCCCATCGGGCGCCTTCTCGAGGAGGTCACGCCGGACGACTTCAAGGACGACGTCGCGACGCTCGACGCGCTTTCCTCGCGCGCGGACCTCGGACGACGCGAGGCGCTCGCCGCGAACGAGGCCGCGAAGTTCCTCGTCGCCGCGCTCGCGCGCGCCGCGAACGAGAAGACCGAGCGCCTGCCCGGAGGGAGCCTGTGAACGTCCTCGCCCCCGCGCCCGCGGCGCTCGCCGTGCGCTTCGGCCACAGGCCGCCCACGCCCGTCCCCCAGCCCGGCCTCACGCGTCGCGCGGGCGCGTTCGCGATCGACCTCGCGATCCTTGCAAGCCTGACGTGGCTCGTCGCGATCGAGCTCCTCGCGCTCGGCCTCGTGGAGGTGCGGCCGCTCTACGTCGCGGGCAACGACCTCGGCGAGCCGCTCGGTCTCCTCTGGCTCCTCGCGCTCGTGGACCTGCCGGTGACGCTCCTCTACTTCACGGTCGCGGAAGGGTTCGCGGGAGGCCGCAGCCTCGGGAAGCTCCTCCTCGGCCTCAAGGTCGTGAAGGTCGAGAACGGGCGCCCGCCCGACGTCCTCGACGCGTTCCTCCGCAACCTCCTGCGCCTGCTCTGGATCGGACCTTTCGCGCCCGTCTTCCTCGCCGCGGACTTCTGGCTCATGGCGACGGGAGAGCTCGAACAGCGGACGGGCGACCTCGCGAGTGGGACGATGGTCGTCCTCGACCCGCGCGAACCCCGGCGGTGAGGCGGGGATCCACGGTCGGAGGATGCCCTCGAATCCCCCATGACGCGTGGGACGCCATGCGTCGCCTCCTCGCGCGCCGGGCTTGCTCGAAGTTCGTCTCGACGCCCGTCGACGGCGCGGGCCTCGCGCTCGCGAGGCGACGACCGCGCTCGAAACCGGGCTCCGCGACGTCGAGGCCCGGCTCGCCGCGACGGCGTGATCAATACTTGTACTGCCGCGCCTCGGCCTTCTCGAGGCCGACGTCCATCGAGAGGACAAGGCGGTTCACGAAGTTGAAGAGGCCGCGATGGCGCCCGCCGCGAGGATGTCCTTGTCCTCGAAGCCGAGCGCGCGGAGGCGGTCCGCGTCCTCGTCGCGGATGCCTGCGGGGTCGCGCGTGAGCCGCTTTGCGAAATCCGCAAGCGCGCGATCGCGCGGCGCGAGCGGCGCGCTCGCGGGGTCCCGCGCGAGCGCCTCGACGAGGGCCGCGTCCTTCTCGTAGCGGGCGAACGCCTCCGCGTGGTGCGTAACGCAGTATTCGCAGCGGTTCGTCCGCGAGACGACGGTGCCGACGAGCTCGCGCTCGCGCCGCGAGAGGCCCCCGCGGCCGTACATGAGCGTCAGGTAGAAGTCGAGGTGCGCGAGCATCAGCTCGGGATGGAGGCTCGCCACCTGATGGACCTCCGCGACGCTCCCGCGCTCCTTCGCGATGCGCGCGTAGGCCTCCTTCAGCTGGCCCTCGGCTTCGTCCGACCGGATGATGCGGATGCGCGCCATCGCGCGTTCCACGCCGTCGCGTGCCTTCACCTTTGCGAGGCCGCGCGCCGCGAAGATCGGGAAGGGTCCTCGAGGAAGGCGCATTCCTGGCAGGTGTAGCGGTATCCCTCGCCGTCGAGCCTCACGAGGCGCGAGACTTCGAGGACCGCGCCGCAATGGACGCAGACGCCGGTCGATTTCGCCGCCATGGATGGCGATGGTCGCCGCGGTGCAAGGGCGTTGCCTCGGACGGCTCTCCCAAGCTTTATCTCGCGGCCCCCGCTTCGCCGCATCATGCCCGGCGTCACGGTGGCCCTGCTCGGCAACCTCGCCTACGCCCAGGAGCTCGGGAAGAAGAGCACGGAGAGCGACGTCGCCCTCTACGCCTACAAGGAGGGCGACACGTTCGTCACGACGGTCGTCCCGATCCGCTACCCCGAGAAGCCGCAGCCCCTCGCGTATGCGCTCGCCGCCGCCGACGTCGGCCTCCTCGTCGTCTCGGCCCTCGACAAGGTCCTCGGCGAGACGGTCGTCGCGGCGGACGCCTCCGGCCTCGCGCGCGGCCTCATCGTGATGCAGAACTACCTCGCGCCCGAGCAGCTCAAACCTCTCCTCAAGGGCACCTCGCTCGAGAACTGGACGGTCGTCGAGGACAACCCGATCAAGGTGCGCCAGGCGCTTGCGGAGCTCGCGCCCGCGCCCCGCGAGGGCCCGACGCGCATCCCGATCGACCACCACTTCGACGTGAAGGGCATCGGCACCGTCATCCTCGGCTTCGTCCGGCAGGGCGAGGTCGCGAAGCACGCGGACCTCCGCGTGTACCCGACGAAGAAAACCGCGCAGGTGCGCTCCATCCAGGTGCACGACGTGGACGTCGCCACGGCGACTTTCGGCGACCACGTCGGCCTCGCGCTCAAGAACCTGCAGAACGCGGACCTCGACCGCGGCTTCACGCTCGCGCCCGAAGGCTCGATGAACGTCCTCGAGGCCGCGCACACGAGCGACCTCGAGGTGCGGGTCTCGAAGTGGTTCAAGGCCGGCGTCAACCCCGGCGCCGTGCTCTACCTCGCCTCGAACTGGCAGTTCGTGCCCGTGAAGGTGGAGACGGGTTTCGTCACGCCCGGCAACCAGGGCCGCATCACCATCCGCCCGCAGAAGCCCTTCGCGATCGAGAAGGGCGAGCGCGTCGCGCTTTGGAACCTCGACGACAAGAACCTGCGCGTCGTGGGGTCCGCCGTGAGCCTCGGGTGAACCTCCCCTTCGGCGAGATCGCCGTTGCTCCGACCGGCGTGAACGCCGCGCCACCGGCCCGCGGGCCCGGCGCGTCGAGATTCCACACGAGTTCGACGCCCGAGCGCCGAGGCGCCCGGCGGTCGGCGCTCACCCGGTAAGCCGCTATCGGAGGCGTAGCCGCCGCTCGACCGTAGAGGGATGGAAAAAGGTTCGAACCCGGGGCCGCGCGGCCCCGGGGTCGGATCGAAGCCCGTCCCCTACTTGCCCTTAAAGTTGGGGACGCGCTTCTCGACGTACGCCGCGATGCCTTCCTTCGCGTCCTCGGACTTGAAGAGAAGGCTCTGCAGCTCGCGCTCGACGGCGAGCGCTTCCTCGAGCGGGATCTCGGCGCCGGTCTGGACGCTGCGCTTGATGTGGCCGACGGCCATGCTCGCCTTGTTCGGCGGGCAGAACTGGCGCGCGTAGTCGAGCACCGCGGCGCGGAACGCCTTCACGTCGCCGGCCATGATGTCGTTCACGATGCCCCAGTCCTTGGCCTCCTCGAAGGTGAAGTTGCGGCCTTCGACCATGAGCTGGATCGCCTTCGCCTTGCCGACCATGCGGACGAGGCGCTGCGTGCCGCCCGTTCCGGGGAGGACGCCGAGGTTGACCTCGGGGAGGCCGATCTTGCCGCCGTCCTTGCGGGCGATGCGGAGGTCCGCCGCCATCGCGATCTCGAGGCCGCCGCCGACCGTGTGGCCGTTGAGCGCGGCGATCACGAGCTTCGGCGTGTGCATGAGGCGGTTGAGCGTCTCGTTCGCGTGGAGACAGAAGCAGTACTTGAACGACGGCGTGACCGAGTTCAGCATGCTGATGTTCGCGCCGGCGCTGAAGAACTTGTCCCCGGCGCCCGTGAGGAGGAGGACGTGGACCGAGTCGTCGAAGCGGGCCTTGAGGATCGCCTCGTCGAGCTGGCGCATCATCTCGTGCGTGTACGTGTTCGCGGGCGGGTCGTCGAGCTCGATGATCGCGACGCCGTCCTGGACCGTGTAATGGACGATCTCGCGGTCGCCCTTCGTCGTCGTGGAGGCCATGAGTTCACCGGATTGGCGGGGCATGGCGGGAACCCAAGATAAACGTAGCGGG